>JBNKGK010000029.1:0-16861 GCA_050289785.1 Kordiimonas sp. | reverse complement strand
ATGGCCGCTGTCATGGTCTGGTGACTGGTCATGGACCCGGCAAGGGGACGCCACAGGCTGCCGGTTTTGGCCTCAAACAGGTCGGCCCCATAATCGCGCATTAACTCGAATGCCGCGCGCTGCTCCAACATGGTCTGGCCTTCGGTTATCAGGTCTTCCAGTTCAACGGATTTAATCTCCGAACCATCCTGTTCACGCTGGCTTTTTTGCTGCGCGTCCTCATTCTGGTCAAGCTGTTTTTGAATACGGTCAACCTTCCTGTGAAACACATTGACCAGCCCCCACAGAATGCTTTCTCCGTCTTCTTCAAGGCGGGTGTCTGCCACCATACCAGTGAGCACATCAAACACATCTGACAGGCCGTTCCTGAGCGTGTTGGCCTCCGGCAGGGGCCTGTGATCCAGTTCGTCAGAAAAGGGCCTTTTACCGTAAAGGGTCATCTCTTCAATGGTACGTGCTGTTGCTGTTTCACCTCTTGCATCAAACATTTTTCCAGTCTCCAAAAAAACGGTGGTAGGGTCTTACCGTTTGCAATCGTTTTTATTCAAGCTGGCCAACCTCCTTATGGCTGGCACAGTCCCCCCTCATGCAGTTTCCCCGGAAGGCGGGGGGCGGAATAAGCGACTGTTAGCCTGTCGGGAAAAGCGGCCTGCACCTTCAGGCCGGAACGTAGTGGAGGACCGGGACACTCTGGCCCGGTTGCGGGCTGCGACCGCCAGGCTACAAGGGAGTGTTTCTGCCCCCCGACTGCCAAGGGGCAACTGCCCGCGAAAGGGGGCGTTACCCGCATTGGGCCAGGACCCGAAGGGGCCTGGTGGAGCTTGGGCGCTTTGCGCCCTAGCGGAATAGCACCCGGTGCCCTTCAGGGCATTCGCCCGGGCCGTATATCACCTGATAAAAATAAGCCTCTGCAACAATAAAAGACCCCTCACAGGTGGGGTGATTTTACATGCGAATGCACCACCGTTTTCAACAAACAGTCGCCAGTATGCTACTCAAACGGTCACGCAGGAACGCCGTACCAAACTGCCTGAGGTCATCGTTAAAATCTTTGGCTCTGGGTACAATGATACAGGGCCTGATGGATTGTTCTCTGGCTTTTGCTGACAGGGACTGTGCAGCACTATTCCCTGCTTCATCATTGTCCCTGGCAATCAGCAGATGTTTAATATCCGGTGGCGGGACAAAGGCTGCCAGATGGTTTGCCGTTAGCGCTGCGGCCATGGCAATATCAGGCCGCACTGTCTTGAGGGAAAGCACAGTTTCAATTCCCTCACCAACAATCAATATATCCTCCGGCTTGCCAAACCTGACAGCATTACCAAGCAAATGTCCGCGCACCTTTTTGGGTGTGGGAATATGGGCAAGACCATTTCCATCCTGTGCTACCCAGATACGATTAACGGCTGTGAAACTGCCATCATTATCATGCACAGCAGCCAACAATGCAGGGGCCTGTCTTGTGGCACCTGCTTCCTGATAATACACACCTGGATGAAACCGCAAAGCTGCCTGGGCAGGGACGGCAATACAGCGCCCGGCAAGATATGTTTCAGCAAGTGTACCAGCAATGGGTTTTCCTGCATTGAACAGTCGAAAAGCTCTGGCGACTGTCCCATCATCGGAGCACCGGGTTTGTTTATCCGGGCTATGCCGGGACACAGTTTCGGGATGCGGCAGTGACAGGAACTGACGTGCTTCCCTGAGTGCTGCCCCCAGTGTTTGATGCTGCCCCTGATGGCGGATAATATCCAACAGGTCACCATACTGAGCCGTCGCCGCGTCAGCCCAGCGACCTGCTGCCTTTGGCCCTGATGGTGGCCCATAAAGCCGGACATACAGGCTGCGGCCCTTGTCATTATGAATATTGCCCACCAGCCAGTAATTTCCTGCACGCCTGCCATTTGACAGATACGTCCGGCAGACGGCCTCGGCTTGCTGGCCGAGGCGTATGGCAATCTCTGATGCGTCACGGGACATGCTGCCTAATAACCTGAACACGGGATATCTCCTCGTAAAAAAAAGCCGGACCCGAAGGCCCGGCAAGGTGAAAGAAAACAGCATGGACTAAAACGGAATCTCGTTCAGATCATCCATGCCTGTGCTCCCGTTTGCATACACCGGAGACTTGTTTGCAGACGCGGGGGCATCCTGCTGCGGTGCGGCCCCGCTTTGCTGGTCAGAGGCCCCCTGACCACCACCGAGCATTTCCAGTGTGCTGTTATAGGGTTGCAGCACCACCTCGGTGGTGTAACGGTCAATGCCGCTACCATCTGTCCACTTGCGGGTTTTAAGCTGACCTTCCAGATAAACCCGGGCGCCTTTCTTCAGATAGTCCCTGGCGATCCGTGCAAGGCCCTGACTAAAGATGACCACACGGTGCCATTCGGTTGTCTGGCGTTTCTCGCCCGTGCGCTTGTCTGTCCAGTGGTCCGAAGTGGCTACACTTAATGTCACAATGCTGGCACCATCATCCAGCGCCCGCACCTCCGGGTCAGCGCCCAGATTGCCGACGATAATAACCTTATTGATACCTGACATGATAAATCCTTTCCTTGATTGGGTGAATGTCACCCAACCAACCCAACCTTTCCCTCTGGCTCAGGCCGCTGCAACAAGCGGGGGCGTTTCAGGAGTGGATACAGGAATACCCGGAATAGCCGCTCCCTGTTCAGAACCCTAAACCGGATCACCGGTCGGGATATGCAGCGTCTGGTCGAAGGCACAGTCTGTATATGTCTGACGAACATCGATGCT
This sequence comes from Kordiimonas sp., assembly GCA_050289785.1. Taxonomy (GTDB): domain Bacteria; phylum Pseudomonadota; class Alphaproteobacteria; order Sphingomonadales; family Kordiimonadaceae; genus Kordiimonas. The sequence goes on along the minus strand of JBNKGK010000029.1, from coordinate 14,104 downwards.
GAGACTGACGGTTTCTGCCGCCACATCGATAACCAGTTCGCCATAGCCGCCATCATTATTGTACCAGTCCACTCCGGCTTCATCGAGATAGTCATAGGTGAGGTCCTGAATGGCCTGCTCAAGGGAACATTCCTTCAGCCCTGTTACCGGGACCCAGCGACCATCCGCAAACTCGCGGGCAATATGCCGACATTCCACCGTCACCTCTGCAGGGAGGGACATGCCCGTTTCACATTCAACAGTGTCTATGGAGCCACTATCGCCAGATCCATCAAACTGTACCGTTACTTCCTGTATGCCCTGACCCCGCAAGACCGGCAGGATACGGTTGAGGGTATCCCGGTAGAGAAGCCCGGTTGCCTCCTCCTGTAACGGGGGGCGGGTTTCAGTGCTGATACCGAGCAAGTCATGGATTACGGAGCGAACATCCCCGGCGGCATTTTCATTATACCGGCTTTTGATCTGGCCAATCCGGAGCGGATGATGCTCGTCATGTGTCCTGAACAACTCGACTGTCCAGCGTTTCCGGCCAACAAATACTGCCGCAATTGCGGTGGTGCCTGCCTTGATAAGAGTGTGATAGCCTGCCACACAGTGACGCTGACGCAAGCCTTCCATGCCAAGGCGTCGGCTGGAGCGGATAAGATAGCCCCTGAACCCCTGTGGCAGATGACGTTCAAAGGCTGAGACATCATAGAGGATATTCTCGCCTGCCAGTTTTGAGAGGGCTTCTGCACGAGACAGGCGATCATGCTCTGCTTTCCAGCGTTTGGCTGACCAGCTGAGCTTGATCTTGCGTTTTTGCGCTTTCGCCATCCTGATAACATCACGGACGGGCACCTGCTGCCCGGACAGGGCAAAATAGCTGGTGGCAAATGCCAGCAGTTTTGTTGTATCACCGGCAAGCTCGCCTGCATCCAGAATGACGGACAGGGTTTCGCCGTCCAGATGACCGGCACATAACAGGGCCCGAAAGGGCTGTGCGATCTTGCGGGGCAGATGATCCAGCCTTTCCTCTATGGCACTCATTGTTCTGCCCTCCGTGTCCTGTGGCCTACCTGTGTGGCATGGGCCATCCAGGGCTTAGGCTGAATACAGGAAAGCCAGTCACTGAGGGTGGGGACACGACCGCCACAATCCTCAACGATATGTTGCTCGGCCACATAGCGTACCGGCACTTTTTTACCGTCACTATTGGTGAGGGTCTCCCCGAAATGGCGTTCGCATTCGAAAACGCCTTCTGCATGATGGCGCAGGGCACGGTGCCGGAAGTCACAAAAATGCTCCTTCGTGGCATCAAACCAGTTATGCACAGGCATATAGTCTTCGGGTTTACCCCCGAATAGACGCGCTGAAGCGCAGGCATGATAATAGGTATGGGTCATGGGATTGCTCCTTGGTATGGAAGGGAAAAGCCTCTCTTTTCCCCTTGTGTTCCACACCTGCCCCACAGCCCCCTGCCTCTCTCAGGCCGCTGCAACAAGCGGGGATATACCCAGTATTGAGGACAGGATTTGCACCTGGTTCCCGTCGAGAGGAATAAAGACCCGGGCTTTCCAGTTAATGATTTCCACCATGCAGCCAAGGGATTTAAGGTGCGGCAGGTCTGTGTCAACAGGGCCAACAATCTCGAAGCGATTTTCGCCCATGCACAGGCTGCGCTTCAGGCGCCAGCCACTGGTCAGAGAGAAACCTGTGCCCCGGTCCATCACCGCAGTCCAGACCTCATGCGGTTCCATATCTACTACACCTGTCAGTCCCAGGGCCTGATAGACCTGTGCCAGCTTCTCCTGTTCAATCACCCGGCCAATGATACGTTCCCCGTCACTGCTCTGGAAACGGTTGACAGTGATATTCCCGTCCGGCAGGCATTTCCAGATGGGTAACAACAGGCCGGTGACAATGTGGAAATCACTGGTGGTAAACTCCGGTACCTTGTCCACTTCTGCCTGCCAGTAGTGGCTGAAGTCACTATGGGAGGCTTCCACCCATTTTGATGCCTCAAACTCACTTTCCGGCATGGGGGTGTTGCCCATGGGCCGGACAAGCCTGACCCGTTTTTCAACAGCACCAGTGTCCAAGACCATGCTGGTCATGGGCACCACAAGGGCCGCCCGCCCTGACTGCGTGTTCATATATAGTCCGGCCCTGTCATCAGTGGCGTGCATGTTGAGCACTGTATCCAGCATCAGGGGCTGGCTTTTATCCCTGCGCAATACCTTGAGGCATTCACTTTCCGCACCGGACTGCTCATGGGTATGGATGACGGTGCGCTCGGTAATGGTAAAACTGTCCGCTATCAGGGTTTCCACCCCTACATCGTAGACCCCTGCTGCCTTTGCACCCTCTACCTGCTCATGGAGCCTGAGTTCAAAGGCATCAAAGAGATCATTCTGTAACCGGATTTTGAGCGCCAGCATCCGGTTTAAAAATTGTGTAATCGGCGGTAATTCCTCCCTGGGCAAGCCATCCTGGTCCACCAGCGACAGGCCTGTATGGTCCTCGAAAGTGGTGAGGGAACAGGTTTGTATCTGACCGTTGCAGAGGGCATGATAGAGTTGCCTGAGCGCAGCCCTTGCATAGCTGCTTTCCAAATTATCCCCCGGCCTGAACATGCCCTGTCCCCCTGTCTGGCGCTGGCCGCGTGTGATAGCGCCAAGGCTGTCAAGGCGGCGGGCAATGGTGGAGAGAAACCGGCGTTCCCCCTTCACATCCGTTGCCACGGGCCGGAAGATGGGCGGCTGTGCCTGGTTGGTGCGGTTCGAGCGCCCAAGGCCCTGAATGGCCGTATCCGCCTTCCAGCCCGGCTCCAGCAGGTAATGGATACGTTGCCGCCGGTTTTTACAACCAAGGTCTGCATGATAGGACCGGCCCGTGCCACCCGCATCAGAAAAGATCAGGATTTGCTTTTCATCTGCCATAAAGGCACGGGTTTCATCGAGGTTGGAGGATGCAGGGCGGTTTTGCACCTGTAAGACACCGTCTTTCTCTATGAGGCGTCTGGACCGGCCTGTGACCTCGGCAACGCTGTCCGTACCAAAATGCCGGAGGAGCTGGTCAAGTGCGCCCGGCAGGGCCGGCAGCGAGGCCAGTTTTTCAAGGAGTGCATCCCGCATGGCCATGGCTGACCGGCTGACAACAGGATTGCCTGTTTCATCATAGGCCGGTCTTGATCGTATGGTTCCATCATCATCTGAATAGACTTCATGCAGGTGTACCGGAAAGCTGTGCAGTAAATACATGCCAACACTCTCCCTCGGTGTGACATCAATGGTTATGTCATGCCACTCTGATGCCGGTATGTCGGCAAGCTTGCGGTCGAGCAGGGCTTCACAGGTGGAAACAACCTGGATAATGACAGCATCTCCCCGCTCTATATCAGCTTCAATGGCCTTTATAAGCGAGGGGCATTTCATGGCCGTGAGCAAATGTGAGAAAAAACGCTGTTTTGTGCTCTCAAAAACAGATCTGGCTGCCCCTTTGGCGTTGGGATTACGGCAGCCATCCTCCCCTGTGATATTGACGGCATCAAGGGCAGCAGACAGGTTGGTATGAATCACCTTAAAAGCCTCCGCAAAGGCATCATAGATGCGTATCTGTTCCGCTGTCAGTGTATGAGCCAGTGGTTCATACCTGATGCCTTCATAGGACAGGGACCGGGCAGTATAAAGACCAAGGGCTTTCAGGTCACGTGAGATCATTTCCATGGCCGCCACGCCGCCTTTTTCCATCTGGCTGATAAACTCTGTTCTGGTGGTAAAGGGAAAATCCCCTGTGCCCCACAGGCCCAGCCGGGTGGCATAGGCAAGGCCGCCAACCTCGGTGGCGCCAGTCGCGGAGACATAGACCACCCTGGCATCCGGCAGGGCATACTGGAGCCTGAGGCCAGCCAGTCCCTGCTGTGAGGGTTTATTGTCTCCGCGACTGCCCTTGCTGCCGGCAGCATTTGCCATGGCGTGGGCTTCATCGAAGACAATGACCCCGTCAAACGCTGGCCCCAGCCAGTCGGCTATCTGGTCAACACGGGATTTTTTAACGACAGCTGTTTCCGTACCATTCTCCCCTTTAACAACACCGGCCTGCCGCGCGCCTGTCCTGAGTGTGCCGTAGGTGACAAACAGGATACCTTCATCCAGCATGATATCCGACCCCTGTTTGAATTTGGCGAGAGGCACCACTTGTGTCTCACTGCCGCCAAGGGCTGACCAGTCCCGGCGGGCATCCTCAAGGAGTTTGTCGGATTTGGAGAGCCAGATTGCGCGTTTGCGACCCTTGAGCCAGTTATCAAGGATGATGCCCGCCACCTGACGGCCCTTGCCGCAGCCGGTGCCATCCCCGAGGAACCAGCCCCGGCGGAACTGAACCGCTTCTTCATCATCAGCATGGGCCGCCTCTATGGTATCAAAACTGTCATCAACGAGAAAATGGCCACCCAGCAGCCCTGTATGAGCTTCACCGGCATAAATGACGCTTTCAAGCTGTGCGTCAGATAAAATACCTTCCGAGATAATCCTGTCAGGAAGTTTTGGGATATATGTGGGCTTGGGACCGGCAACCGAGGCCATGGCCGCAGACTGCACCAGTGTCGTTGGGTGGGGTCTGGCGTTAGGGATAATAATCGACTGCGGTTCATAGGATTCATAGAGCACGGCTTCCAGTGTGGCATCGCGAGGTTTCCAGTCACGGGTCTCATAGGCAAGATCAACCGATTTGGTGAACAGGTCAGCCGTGGACACTGTAGGCACTTGGTCGGCAGACCTTTTGACGGCCTTACAGGTTTTGGACGCTGGCTTCTGCTCAGGCTTCCTGATGGCAGGCTTGGCAGGAGCCACAGCTTCCCTATTCCGTGACACAGGGGTTTTGAGGACTGGACGATCCGGTAAATGCCTGTCCAGCAGGGCCAGCAGGTCAGCGGCAGTACCGGCAGTGCCGTGATAGGCCGATATATCCGCCGGATCATCGGCGGGGATTTTATCAAAAACCGTCAGGCGGGTATCTGTGGTCGTGCCATGTTTGGCATAGACACTGCCATCCACGGCAGCAGAAAAGACCACCCGGCAGTGCTGCTGCAGGCGTTTGAAGGGGTCACGCCACCGGGTTTCAGTCGCTGCAAATCCGGCCCCTGTAATGGCAACCAACCGCCCACCGGCCTTCAGGTGGGCAATCGCAGAGGCAATATGCCATGCAGTCACATGGCGTTTGGTACCTTTAATAGTGGGGGATGCAGAAAAGGGCGGGTTCATCAGCACCACATCGGGCACAAGGGCCGGGTCCAGATAATCGTCGATCTGTTCGGCATTATGGCGGGTAACCGGCTGTCCACCGAACAGGGCAGACAGCAGGGATGCCCGACGCTCACAATATTCATTAAGGACCAAGGGACACCCAGCTAATGCGGCCTGCACAGCCAGCAGGCCCGTCCCTGCCGATGGCTCCAGCACAGTATCTCCTGCCCGAAGCTGCGCAGCATGACCTGCTAGAAAACCCAGCGTCAGTGGTGTGGAAAACTGCTGGAGCTTCCGGCTTTCCTCTGTGCGGCGGGTATGAGTCAGAGTCAGGCCCTGCAATTTATCCAGCATGGCAAGGGCCTTGCCCGGCCCCCATGATGCAATGGTTTTACCGTATTTTTTGAGGAAAAGCACAAGAGCGCCCTCTGTGGCATCATAAGCATCTTTCCATGTCCAGCAGCCTTCTGCATCACTGCCATCAAATACCTGTTCCATCACATGGCGGATGGGCTTGTGGTCAAGGGGCTTGCCCGCCTCAAGGCGGGACAACAGGGCTTGTGATGCATGAAAAAGGGAGGGGTGGGACTTGGGCTGGTCTGGTTCGGAAAACAGATTCAGGGTGGGCTGCACAGGCGCAGCAGATGGGATGGAAAACATGGGAACCTCCGGGATGAAAAGGGTGAAAGTGTGAAAGGCTCTCTCTCAAGCCTTCCATTCACCCCTTCACACCGGTCCTTTTGCTTTCTTTTACCCAGAAAATGTGTATAATATGAAAAATAATACACACTGGAAAGATCATGCGAACCAATATCGATATTGATGACAAGCTGATAAAGGCTGCCATGCAAGCGGCAGGGTCAACCACCAAGAAAGGCGCTGTGGAAAAAGGCCTGCGCCTGCTGATTGAACTCGACCGGCAGGCGGGCATCAGGAAACTGCGCGGCAAGCTTGACTGGGAAGGTTCTCTTGATGAGATGCGGCAGGACAGATGATCCTGGTGGATTCCTCGGTCTGGATTGATTTTTTCCGGGGCAGGCAGAGCCGGGAGGTGGACCTGCTGGATGACCTGTTGGGTACACAGCCCCTGCTGACAGGCGACCTGATCCTCACCGAGGTCTTGCGGGGGTTTCGCCACGACAGGGATTACAGGCTGGCCAAGGAAGCCCTTTCAACATTGGCTTTTGCACCAATGGTCGGTCATGAGATTGCTCTCAAAAGTGCCGACAATTACAGACGGCTGCGCAAACAGGGTATTACCGTCAGGAAAACCATTGATGTGCTGATCGCCACTTTCTGCATCCATAATGGCCATGCCCTGTTGCACAGTGATCGTGACTTTGATGTGATGGCAGACAATCTCGGGCTACAGATAGTATAATCAGGGCGAAATGAGCCGACCACGGCCTGACGCCAGTGGCATGACCGGAAACAGAAGGGGAAATCATGACCATCACTGTCAGGCTACAGGCCGTTGTCGATGAGATGGAAACGGCCATGGAGGAAATGACTGCCTATATCCATCGCACCAGCGGAGAGCTTCTTACCATAGGCAATGAGTATCTGGAATGTGCCGAGGATGGCACCGATGATCTTTATGATACAGACTGGCAACAGGAAATGCTGGCAGACGCCGGAAGAATAGTGGCGGACGATGCCTTTATACCCCTGCCTGACCAGTATGAAATTCACGAATATGACATTATGAGGCGTTTCTGCCTGCAAATGGAAGAGGATGCCATTCGCAACAACCTGCTGGCAGCCATTAGCGGAAAAGGGGCCTTCCGGCATTTCAAGGACCGGATTGATGACCTGAACATCCGGGAAGACTGGTTTGCTTTCAAAAATACAGCGCTCAAAACAATTGCTGCGGATTTTCTGGAACAGCACGAAATCGCCTTTGTTGATGAATAATATCATCAGCAGGATTATGTGAGGCCGCTCTCCGGGGCTGTCAGTTTTTTGTGGCACAGGAAAGAACGGCACACTGGTTCATGGCTATGGTCCATTTGCCTATGAGCATTCTTCCCCGTAAGCAATATAATAGCAGCCCAAAACTTCCTGTTTGGGACCCACCCAGGTTTCCCAGGTGGCGGCATCACACTCAAAGGCATGTGTCACCACCTGATGATATACACCAATATCGACAGTGGCATTGTCCCAGTCATCAGGCAGGGCAGCCAGTTCTTGTGCATCAAGGATGCGCAGCATGGGAGCAGACATGATATGTCCTCCTTCTGATGAAGTTGAAAGATGAACTGACACTCTCTTTCAAAGTGCCAGTTCACTCCTCCATCACGTCCCCTCCCTTTTGTTCATCAACGGGCAGAACCAGCCTAATCCGTACAGCCGCCATGCGACGTATCGCAGAAATAGCCCACATTATCATCAAACAGCCAGTCACCCTGTCGGGCAACGGTTTCAGCCAACTGGCGCAGGGTAAAGTTTTTATTGAACCGGGCGAGTTCACCCTTTGAGGATGAAATGCTTTCTTCAAGCTCAATCCACCATTTTGCACGATCCGGATAATCCCGTATGATCGCTGCCAGGGTGCGCTCGGATTTCAACGGGCACAAATCGCAATTGCCCAGGGGCGTTTTACCGCCTGCATTGGGCAAGCCGAGATCAAAGGGCTGTCTGGACCAAAAATCAGCGATATGCTGTTTTGTCACCCCGGCCTTTGCCATCGGGCAGATATTGACCCAGCGTTCACGGCTGGCGCCTGTGCTCCGTATGACACGCGTGGGTTCATCACCCCGCAGACCGAGTACACTGGTCCAGTGTTCAAAGCCCTGTGCCTGCATATATCGCTTGGCTGTTCTGATTTTAAGCTCAGTCGTGCAGAAACGGGCAACTATATTTGGCAGGTATTTTCTGCGCTTCACAAGCGCGGCAAAAGGCTCGCCGTTACGGGCAGCTGAGTTATAATCAACGCGTTTCCATTTATCCGGCCTGTCAGGGGCATATTCGATCCACTCGATATTGACGCCCCAGGCCTGTGAGCACTCTTCAATAAAATCCAGTGTTTCCGGCATTTCCCGCCCGGTGTTCTGGAACGATACGATAACGTCATTTGGCAAACGACCATTATGGGCATCCATAATACGATACAGCATATAGGCCGAGCTGCGCCCTCCACTGAAGGCAACCTGGGCCGGGCCTGTGATATAGTAAGGAGGTTTTTCAGGACAGAGCATGGGTGATCTCCAAATAAAACCCGCCGGCCCCCTTTGTCAGGAAGGTCCAGCGGGTTTGCTGTGGCAGAAAGGAAAAGGGTCAGGTCCCGCCGAGCTGTTCCAGATTGAAATACAGGTCTTTTGTGGCTTTATCGAAACCGGCTGGTTTGCGCGGGGCGTCACAATAGACAGATGCCCGACATGGCTCGCCGTGTGATGTTGCAAAGGCTTTTACCTTTTCCAGCATGGCTGGCACACTGTCTGCATCAAAATGACATGTGGGATATTGTTTGTTTGATCCGATTTCAAATTTGGTGACCAGAAAACCACGGTCACGGCTGACCGGATATAATATCACTCTGTAGCTGATGATCTTGCCCATTGGGGATCTCCTTCGTGGTGTTGAAAGGCAAGCCGCTTCTCTCTTTTGAGCAACCGGCTCACCCTTCCATCACGCCCCTTTCACTTTATGAGCATGGCTATCCTGTCATTTCCCGCAGGAAGTCAGGCAGCATGTCATCTGTAATATCTTCAACTACAGGCTGGCCATTTAATGCTGCCCCCTCACGGTCTTCAGTATCTGGTGATTTGGTATCACTGACATGGATGATCTGCACATGATCCTTGAGGAAATCAGCTTGCTGGCTCGCTACCGGTGGCTGTGAACCTTCCTCTGCCTCTGTATTGGCAGGAGCAGGCTCGGTTTCTGCAATCACATCATCAAGGAACATAACCGGCTCTGACTCGGTTTCCTCAGCCGGTATTTCAACAGGCCTGTAGGCCATACAGTCAGGTACCCATCTGCTGGCTGCTTCCCGAACCGATGCGGGCAAACCGGCAACCGCCTGACCGGAGAAAATCTGCTCCAGCCTGTTTGCCAGAACTGTTTTCTTATCCTTACTGTGGGACAAGGCCCACTGGGCACCAAGGGTTTCACTGGCGAGGGACAGGGCATGGGCTTTGGTGATCCTGCCCCAGAAGGTGTCGGCGGTTGGTCGCCAGTCCTCCGCCATATCAATGCCAAGGCGTAGACCAACAGCCTCAATCACAGGATTGGTGTGTTTGCCCCCGGCAAGCTGGCCTTGTACCCCTTGTGCAATACAGTAAGCAAAAAGCAGCTGCTTCTCCTGAAGGGGTAAGGCACAAAAGGCCTTAAAGGCTGCATCCTGATCCTCATTCAGCCATGACAGGTCAAGACTATTTTGTTGGGTTTCCCGGCGCCCGTGTGCCGCTGTATCTTCAAGATCATCGCGGCTGCTGTTTTCCTCTGTCACATTAATGCTGATATCCAGTGGTTTACTGTTATACCTGTGAGGGCGGAACACATCATAACACAGACTGAAGACTGCCAGGTCAAAGGCAAGGTCAAAATCCGTTGCCAGATATGACTTTGTGATCTGAAGCCGGTGGGCTGTCAGGTCAATGGATAGTTGCTTGCCCAATGTGAAACCGGACTTTTCATCAGGCTGTTTGTCTTCTGATGCCTCATTACTTGTTTCTTCATCATCAGCATCTGTAGCACCCTCCTCAACACGGATCAGACCGGTAGCAATGGTCAGACTGCCATCATGGGAGATGGAGACGACACAGCCGGACCGGGCTTTTTCCTCTGCACTATGGCCCATATGGGATTCAACAATTTCCTGAAGCGCCTGCTGACGCACCTGAAGGGCATCTGCCTCGGATTCCAGTTCTTCTGTCCAGTCATCTTCATCCATCTCTTCCAGTTCAGCCTGCCGTTTTTGCAGCAAGATGAGCTCCTCCGCCACCTCGGGCGACACATCAATAGGATGGGGATAGATACGGTCAAAATCATTCAGGAAGCCGTAGCCTGTTTCCTGCATGGCTTCAGCCCACGCCCATCCTTCAGCCAGCAAACGGTTCACTTCCAAAGCCAGTTTTTCATCAGCGAGTTTGTTCAGCAGGCCCGGATCGTCAAAATAGACCATACCATCTTCTGCAAACAGGTCAGAAAGGATAGTGCCTCCGGATTCTTCATAGGCTTCCACGCCGACAAACCTGCCAAGCCGGGTTTTGGAGGATACACGCTCGTCCGCAATAATCCGGCGAATGTCCACAGGCCTGTAACTATAGGGCTCCTCAACAATACGCTCATATATGGCCAGTTGCTGCTCATGGTCATCACTCAGGGTCAGGGCCATCAGGCGTTCAAGGTTGATTTTATCAGCCCGAAAGGCATCCAGAATGCCAGGGGCAAGCCTGCCAAGTTTGAGGCGGCGGCGCACGAGAGCCTCCTCCACACCGTAGCGGGTGGCAATGGCGGAAACCGAGACCCCTTCTCTGACCATTTTACCCCACGCTTCAAACTGGTCGGCAGGATGCATGGAACAGCGGGCTGTGTTTTCTACAAGGGAGATGGCTTCCTGATTGTCCTCCGCTACCCGACAGGGAACGGCAAAATCATCCGGCAATTTGCCGGCCTGTTGCAGAGCTTGCAGTGCCTTCAGGCGGCGACCACCGGCAACCACTTCATAATGACCTTCACACTCCGGTGAGGGTTCCACCACCAGATTCTGTAACAGGCCTTCCGCTTCAATGGCTGCCTGCAACTCTGCATCCGCATCGGCAGAAGCGGCAACCTTGCGAACATTCTTCGGGGATTTACTCAAACGGGTTAAGGGAACAGTGATAAACATGGTGTGTCTCCATGATGGCCGGAAAGAGCCTCTCTCTTCCCTTGCAAACCATCACGAAAAACCACCGTTCTCTCGCTCTTTCATATATTGGAGTAAGCTGCTGTAGCCCTGTGGCGGCTCTTGCTCAAGCATCAACTGCCATGTGTCAATCGATAGATTTATCTTCTCAATCTGGTAATCGCATTGTGCATTTTGACTGAAGAAATAGCGGATAGGAACCATCATTAGAAGCCTGTCGATCACCAGAGGGGTGTTGGCACCGGCATAAAACTGAAGTCCCATTATGTTGCTCACGGCATCCTGAATCGCATCCGCTTTTCCGTCTGCCAGTAAACGGACCCGTCTTGGCAGGGATTCAACCGTAAGCCCGCCTGATGGCGTAGCCCGAGCCGCCATCTAATTTAAGTGTCTAATGATGTAGGTGTTTATGGTCCGCACTACCTGCTCCTCGAAAATGGCTTAGGTAAAATCTTTCGAAAGCAAACACTACGGCAATGCCACTCACTGAGATAACAATGATAAGGGGGTCACTGGACCCTTTGATAAGGATGAATGCCGACAACATAATGGTGTCAAGAACCATTGCCACAACCAGGACGCTCGCCGATGCTGCGACGTCACGGCGTAAATGCCTGAAAACACCCCAGTGAATTATCATATCCATCAGTAGGTAGAATATGGCTCCCATTGAGGCAATCCGACTAAGGTCAAAGAAAGCCGAAAACAAACTCGCCAAAACCAACGTATAAACCAGGGTGTGTTTTTGGATTCCACCAGGCATTCCGAAATGGCTATGCGGAATCAGATTCATGTCTGTGAGCATCGCCAACATGCGTGAAACGGCAAACGTGCTTGCAAGCAGACCCGATGCTGTTGCTATCAAAGCAATAATAACTGTGAATACAACGCCACCCTCACCGATCGCGGGGCGCGCGGCTTCAGCTAACGAGTAGTCCTTTGCCTTGACGATTTCGGCGACAGACAAAGTTGAGCTAACGGCAAAACTGACTGCCAAATAGACAGCTAGGCATATCAACATGGACAAAATTATGGAGCGACCAACGTTTTTCTTCGGCTCCTGAACCTCGTCACCACTATTCGTGATCGTGGTAAACCCTTTATATGCCAAGATGGCAAGAGCCGTGGCCGCCAGAAAGTCCGGAATGGATAGCTTGGCCGTTTCTCCAGTTAACTTTGGAGAAAAATTGAAATCCGCAGCCCATAGAGCTAATAATGCAAAAACCAAAATCCCACCGACTTTGATAATTGCTGAAGCCAGTGATATTCGGCCGATGATTTTGTTGCCGGAAATATTAACCAAAAAAGCCACGATAATCAGCCCCACCGAAATTATTGGAATAAGGATTTCGCTCTTGTTGGTGTCCATTAGCCGTAGAAGGTATGTAGCAAATGTCCGGGCCACGAGACTCTCGTTAATAATCATTGAGAAGGCCATCAAGAGCGCTGCAGCACCCGTGATGGTAGCAGGTCCATAAGCTTTATGAAGTATCATCGCGATGCCACCAGCCGAAGGATACTTCCGTGATACTACGACATAGCTGTAGGCACTAAAGCCGCTCACGATTGCGGCCAAAAGAAACGCAAGCGGAAACCATGGCCCAGCGTACTCCGCGACCTGACCAGTAAGCGCAAAAATTCCCGCGCCAATCATCACGCCGGTTCCCATTGCCACGGTTGCTAAGAGTGACAAGCTACCCTTTTCATATGTTGACTTCATTTCGCTCCCCTATGACGATGCTACAGTGCTGCAGCGGCTGTTCGTTGCCCGGGCAATGCTCTGCCAACACTCCCAAATTCTGTTTGATCTTGCTGAGAAGAGCCAGTTTGCCATCTATCTGTTCAATCTTGACTCTTTCTATCTTGTTGACGGTTGCGCAATCAGCCTCAGGGCTTGCAGACAGTTCCAGCAGCTCTCTGATTTCCTTCAGTGCAAAGCCCAAGGACTGCACTTCCTTCACGAACTTAAGCTGCCTGACATTTTCCGAGCCATACACCCGATATCCGGCGCTGGTTCGCTCAGGCGTGGGGAGGACATGGCACCGCTCATAATACCCTATCGTTTCAATGCCAACGCCCGCCACGTCAGCGAGTTTCCCAATTGTTAGTTGTATCATGCTAATCATTCCTAGAGCCGAATTGACTTCAGTCGCAATGAATTGCTGATCACCGACACTGAACTCAGGCTCATAGCCGCTGCAGCAAACATGGGCGAGATCAGGATACCGAGCCAGGGGTAAAGGACACCCGCAGCAATCGGCACACCCGCCGCGTTATACACAAGAGCAAAAAACAGGTTTTGCTTAATATTTCGCATGGTCGCGCGCGCCAGCCGCCGAGCCCTGACAATACCCGTCAAATCGCCTTTCACGAGGGTGAAGCCAGCACTTTCGATTGCCACATCGGCACCGGTGCCCATGGCGATACCCACATCAGCCTGCGCCAAGGCGGGGGCGTCGTTCACACCGTCACCCGCCATCGCAACGCGGTGACCTTGTTCCTGCAGTTCCCGAATGATCCGAGCCTTGTCCTCAGGCAGCACATCGGCGCGGATATCATCGATCCCCAGCTTCGTAGCAACGGCCCGGCCTGTGCGTTCATTGTCGCCTGTGGCCATAATCACCTTAAGGCCCTCTGCGTGCAGCGCCTTCAGGGCATCCGGCGTGGTCTCTTTCACAGGGTCGGCGACCGATACCAGCCCGGCGACCGCGCCGTCCATCACCACGAACATGACGGTCTCACCCTCATCGCGACGAGCATTGGCCGTATCAGACAGGGCCCCTCCATCAATCCCCATGTCGCCCAGCAGTTTGGCATTGCCGAGCGCTACGGAGGTGCCGTCGATCACGCCTTTCACGCCCTTGCCTGTCACCGCTTCAAAATCATCAGTTGCAACGAGTTTGAGGCCTCGTTCTTCCGCGCCCGAAACGATGGCTTCAGCAAGTGGATGCTCGGACCCACGCTCAAGGCTTGCGGCAAAGCGAAGCACATCCTCTTCGCTGTGTCCCGCCTGCGGCAGCACAGCTAC
>JBNKGK010000028.1:0-16868 GCA_050289785.1 Kordiimonas sp. | reverse complement strand
GCCGTACAGAAATTGACGTGAATGCGGCTGGCGCCTTTGAAGATGAAGACCTGATCGCCCGTGAAGATATGGTGGTTACGGTAACACACTCTGGTTATGTAAAACGAGTGCCGCTGTCCACTTACCGGGCGCAGCGCAGGGGGGGTAAGGGCCGTTCCGGCATGCAAACAAAGGATGAGGATTTCCTCTCCACCGTTTTTGTGGCCGATACACACACACCAATGCTCTTCTTCTCTAATTTCGGTCAGGTATATAAAATGAAGGTGTGGAAGATACCGCTAGGTACACCACAATCTAAAGGGAAGGCCTTCATTAACCTGCTGCCACTGAAACAGGGCGAAACAATCGCCACAATCTTGCCGCTGCCTGAGGATGAAGAAAGCTGGACCGAGCTGAACGTGATGTTCGCGACAGCAAAAGGCAATGTGCGTCGCAACCGCCTGTCAGATTTCTCCAATGTTATGTCTAACGGTAAAATTGCCATTCGTTTCGCGGAGGAAGATGACAAGCTGATTGGTGTGGCAGTCTGTACAGAAGAAGATGATATTCTTCTCGCAGCCAAAGGCGGGCGGGCCATTCGCTTCAAAGCCTCAGATATCCGCCTCTTTGTTGGCCGGACCTCCACAGGCGTTCGCGGCATGAAATTCGGAGAGGGTGATGCAATTGTCTCTATGTGCATCCTCAATGGCACTGATGCCTCAACGGAAGAACGAGATGCCTATCTCCGTGCCGCCAGTTGGAAAGCAGAGCCGGGTGAGCAAACCCTATCTGACGAGCGCACCGCAGAGTTGGCTGAAAGCGAGCAATTCATTCTCACCGTCACCAACGGTGGTTTTGGCAAGCGTACCAGCAGCCATGAATACCGCCTGACAAATCGTGGCGGGCAGGGCATCTGGAATGCACCTTCTGATGACAAGATGCGTGAACAGATTGGTGAAGTGCTTGCTGCTCTGCCGATCACCATTGATGAGCAAATCATGATGGTCACCGATCAGGGCAAGCTGATCAGAACACCAGTTCATGATGTGCGGATTGCATCGAGAAACACCAAGGGTGTTACCCTTTTCAAAGTATCCGAGGGCGAACATATTGTCTCTCTCGCCAAGCTACAGGACACAGAGGAAGAGGATGAAGAAGAGCTGGATGCATCTGCCACAATTGAAGGCGCTACAGAAAATCAAAGCGACTCCTTAACTGATGAATAACTTCATCAAAACAAACAGCTGAACTAATTTTCTAATATCAAAATTTAAAGAAAATAACGGCGACTATCATAAAATAGTCGCCGTTTTATATTAATGACCTAATATTTGTAACAGATACTCTTGTTTTTTAAGTCACATTCATGAAAGGTGGTAGCATAACATTATGATTTCGCTGCCATCTGTTATAAATTTACAGGGGAATTGCATTGACTAAAATGCGCGTAGGGATATACCCAGGCACCTTTGACCCAATCACAAAAGGCCATCTTGATATCATCAAACGTGGGCTTAGTTTGGTAGATAAACTTATCATCGGCGTTGCCACCAACCCCAGCAAAAACCCAATGTTTACGCTGGAAGAACGTGTTGCCATGGTGAAAGCAGAAGCTGGGCCTCTCGCCGCAGAACAAGGCGTTGAATTCGCTGTTGAGCAATTTGATGAGCTGCTGATGCATTTTGCTGAGCGTGTTGGGGCCAGCATCATTATTCGCGGTCTCCGCGCCGTATCAGATTTTGAGTATGAGTTCCAGATGACGGGAATGAATTATCAGATCAACCCATCTATTGAGACAGTCTTCCTGATGGCAGACCCAAAATATCAGACCATCGCGTCAAAGTTGGTGAAAGAAGTTGCTTTATATCGCGGTAATATTGGAGCATTCGTGCCCTCTGCTGTGGCCGAAGCCATTATTGAGCGGGTAAAAAAAGGTGGCAAATGTTAGCCAACCGGCTATAAGCCATTTCAGCTAATTTCTGACGACCGAGATGATGTAAGCATGAAATCTTTTTTTCTATTGATAGCAATGATGGTGGGACTAATGAGCGAAGAAACAGCAGCAATTGACCTGGATCTGGAAAATACTCTTTATATGGACCTTGAAGCAGGCAGGGTTGTGATTGCGATGCGCCCTGATGTTGCACCAAAGCATGTGGCCCGTATTAAAGAGCTGGCTCGTGAAGGCTTTTATGATGGCACCGTGTTTCACCGTGTGATTGAAGGCTTCATGGCCCAGGGGGGTGATCCAACCGCAACAGGCATGGGCGGCTCTGGCCAGAATATTGAGGCGGAATTTAGTGATGTTCCTCACGTTCGCGGCACAGCCTCTATGGCCCGTGCGAATGACCCGAACAGCGCAGACAGCCAATTCTTCATCTGCTTCAACCGCTCCGCTTTCCTTGATGGGCAATATACCGTTTGGGGCCGCGTAGTAAGCGGGATGGAATTTGTTGATGCCATTGAGCGCGGCGAGCCACCAATGAAGCCTTCTAAAATTGTAAAAATGCAGGTTGCTGCAGACGCAGAGAAGTAAGGCCTCTTGCCAATCTGTCTTGTAAAGGGCGCAATCTGCGCCCTTTTTCTTGTTTAGCCCCTATAGTTCCGGTAAAAGCTCGCTCCATGGATGTAAATTTATTTGATTTCAGCTTACCCAAAGAGAATATCGCGCTACGCCCTGCGCGCCCGCGTGACAGCGCTCGTCTGCTTGTTGTAGGCAAGGAACTGCAACACGAAAACCTTTTGTCTCTGCCAGGTTTTCTGAATGAAAAAGATATACTTGTCTTTAATGATACACGGGTTATTCCCGGTCGCCTGACAGGCAAGAGGGGTGAAGCCAAAGTAGAAGTGACCCTTCACAAGCGTAAATCGACCACTGAATGGTATGTTTTCGCCAAACCTGCCCGGAAATGCCAGCTTGGTGATGTATTGAATTTTGATGGCCTACTAGCAGAGGTGATTGCTATCGGGGAAGAAGGGGAGCGCACCCTGCGCTTTGATGTTGAAGACACCAACATGACAGATGCCCTCAAAACTCATGGCGTCATGCCGCTGCCGCCTTATATTGCCTCACAGCGTGCTGTTGATGAAGCTGACGAAGAAGATTACCAGACCTATTTCGCAGACAAGGATGGGGCTGTGGCTGCCCCAACGGCAGGCCTGCATTTCACACAACGATTGCTGGATATGCTGGAAAGTAAGGGTGTTAAACGCGCTGCAGTCACGCTTCATGTGGGGGCTGGCACCTTTCTGCCTGTCAAAGCCGAAAATACCGATGACCATAAAATGCACAGTGAGTGGGGTGAAATCAGCCAGGAAACCGCTGATCTGCTGAACACTGCGCGCAAAAATGGCGGCAAAATTGTTGCGGTGGGCACGACCTCCCTCAGGCTGCTAGAAAGCGCTGCATCAAAGGATGGCCTTATTCACCCCTTTAAGGGGGATACAGATATCTTCATTACCCCTGGCTATAAATTCAGGGCTGTGGATATCCTGATGACCAATTTCCACCTGCCTAAATCAACCCTCTTCATGCTGGTTTCGGCTTTTGCTGGTCTTGAGTGCATGAAAAATGCTTATGACACTGCAATCCAAGAGAATTACCGATTCTATTCCTATGGGGATAGCAGCCTTCTTTTCCGTGAGGACCTATCAGCATGACTACCCGTTTCAATTTTGACATCACGGCAACAGATGGAAACGCCAGAACCGGCACTATCCAGATGCAGCATGGCGACATCCGCACCCCAGCTTTCATGCCTGTAGGCACGGCTGGCACGGTAAAAGCCATGATGCCAGAAAGCGTGCGTAGCACTGGCGCAGATATCCTCCTTGGCAACACCTACCATTTGATGCTCAGGCCAACAGCCGAGCGGGTGAATAAATTAGGCGGCTTACACAAATTCATGAACTGGAACAGGCCTATCCTTACTGATTCTGGCGGCTTTCAGGTGATGTCACTCACGCAGCTCAGGAAAATGAGTGAAGAAGGCGTCACCTTCCAATCTCATTTGGACGGCAGCAGGATTTTACTAACCCCTGAACGCTCTATGGAAATTCAGCGGCTTCTAGGCTCCGATATTGTGATGGCTTTTGATGAATGTACGCCGTTCCCCGCCACCCATGATGAAGCCCAAAAATCCATGGAGCTATCCATGCGCTGGGCAAAACGCTCTCGCGATGGTTTTGATTCTGGCGAAGACCACGCAGCTCGTTCTGCTTTATTTGGTATTGTTCAGGGCGGTGTTTATGAGGATTTACGCTTTCGCTCCATAGATGCCCTACAAGATATCGGCTTTGATGGCTATGCTGTGGGTGGCCTTGCAGTAGGTGAAGGGCAGGAGACCATGTTTAACGTGCTTGATTTCACCATGCCTAAAATGCCGACAGGAACACCTCGCTATCTCATGGGCGTTGGCAAACCCGATGATATTGTGGGTGCAGTGGAACGCGGCATTGATATGTTTGATTGCGTCATGCCCACCCGCTCTGGCCGGACAGGGCAGGGCTTTACATGGCGTGGCGCCATTAACCTGAAAAATGCCCGTCACAAGGATGATGACAGGCCTATTGATTCTGCCTGTGCATGTCCGGCCTGCACACAGCATTCCCGCGCTTATGTGCATCACCTGATCAGGGCAGGAGAAATTTTAGGGGCGATGCTGCTCACTTGGCATAATCTACAATTCTATCAAGACCTAATGGCAGGGCTTAGAAAAGCCATTAGTGAACAACGCCTCACCAGCTTTGCAGCACAGTTCAGATCAACCTATGCAGAAGGGGATATCGACCCTCTTTAATTGCTTGTAACACATGGAAAAAACTCACCTTTTGGAAAAAATTTAAATTCTATGACACTTTTGCTTGACCCCTGTGCGTGATGCCCCTATGTTCCGCCGCGTCGCAGGGCACTGCCCCAGCGAAAAGTGTGTGAGGGCCCGTAGCTCAGCTGGTAGAGCAACTGACTTTTAATCAGTAGGTCACAGGTTCGAACCCTGTCGGGCTCACCACTTCCCCCGAAAAACAGAATACCAACACTTTGTGGCTCAACCACCTGAATAGGTGATGGAATCTTACCACAGCTGTTTCATTTTGCCTCAAATTTGACACCATTATCCCTTGTTTTCAGGCATGATCAACGCCTAAACTGCAGTCAAATGACAGCATCAAGGATAAGAGAATGACAATCAGGCACCTGGTTCGGGCTCAACTTTCAAAAATAATAATCGCGAGCCTGGCCTTTACGGTACCCACATGGGGTGAGGGCGACACTTTTGACAACGCAGGCTTCCAAGTATGGCTGAAAGGTGTGCGCCAGGAAGCCAGAGACAGAGGCATCAGCGAAACCACAATCACACAGGCGCTGACAGATGTAAAACCTGTTCATATTGTGATCAAAAGAGACAGAAACCAGCCTGAAATCAAACAGACATATGCAAGCTACCTGAAAGCACGATTGAGCCAGTGGCGGCGTGAAAAAGGCGTTCTCATGATGAAAGAGCATGCTGATGCCCTAGCCTCCGCAGAGGCCAAACAGGGCGTTCAAGCACGCTTTATTGCTGCTATATGGGGGATAGAAACCAATTATGGCACCGTGCCGCTCAGCTACTCTGTTTTTGATGCCGTAGCCACGCTCGCTTTTGACAAGCGCAGGGGCCCAAGATTCAGAAAAGAGCTGTTTGCCGCACTGGAAATTCTCGATAAGGGCTATGCCCCTTACGAATCCATGAAAGGCTCATGGGCGGGTGCCATGGGCCAACCCCAGTTTATGCCTATCAGCTACTTGAAATATGCCATTGACCATGACGGAGACGGCATGAGGGATATATGGAACACCCAAGTTGATGTTTTTGCCTCCATCGGCAATTACCTGAAATCCTACGGCTGGCGCAATGACCAGACATGGGGCCGTAAAGTGAAACTGCCTGCAGGTGGTGAACAAAGCCTCAAGGCCGCACAGGAAAGCGGCTTAACACCAGACCAAACCTGCAAATCCTTTAAAAGCCTTGGCGCCTGGCGTGACCTGCAGGAATGGCAGGCTCTTGGGGTGCGCCGGGTCAACGGAGACAATTTGCCCGCGCGTTCCATACCGGCCGCTTTGGTGGTAGGTGATAAAGGTGACGGGGAAGGTTATCTTGTCTATCGCAATTTCTGTTCAATCATGCGATACAATCCTTCGTTCAAATATGCCCTGGCTGTGGGCATGCTGTCTGACATTATTTCGCGGTAGGAGAGGGAAGTCGTGCGAGTCTTGTTATTTGCCTTTTTGGCTCTCACTGTCGCTGCCTGTTCATCCACGCCAAAAGGCCGCATGCCAAGCGATGATGAACTGCCTACCGGCTCACAAGGGGCCACACGAAAGGTTGGTAAACCATACAAAGTAGCCGGGCAGTGGTATTATCCCAAGGAAGACCCTCATTATGATGAGGTTGGCTATGCCTCATGGTATGGCAAGGATTTTCACGGTAAATTAACCGCCAATGGCGAAATTTATAATATGAACTCGCTTACCGCGGCCCATAAAACATTACCTCTGCCAACCATGGTGAAAGTCACCAATCTGGAAAATGGCAGAACACTTGTTCTTCGTGTGAATGACCGCGGACCTTTCGTAAAATCCCGGATTATTGATATTTCCCGCCGGGGGGCACAGCTGCTCGGCTTCGACAAACAGGGTGTGACCAAAGTGCGGGTTCAGGCCCTTGTGGATGGCAAGGCACCGAAAGGCAGGCCGCGTGACGTTACCGTGGCGGCTGCCCCCGCAGCACCGCCCCAACAGCCACTGCCTCAGGCCGTACCCGAAATCCACTTCGTGCAGGTAGGGTCATATGGCTTGCGGGAAAATGCGATGTTACAGGCCCGAAGGCTCAGAAAACAGGGTCATAATGCAGGCGTAAGTAACACAGTGACTACATCAGGCACATTCTGGCGTGTTCGCATCGGGCCATTCCGTGAGCGAAAAGATGCGGAAGATAAGCTTGACCGCGTGGTCGCAGATGGTTTTTATGAGGCACGAGTTTTCACAGAAGCCCGGCGCTAAAAGGTGCCACATTCAGGTTATACAGTCTCAAACAGACAAAACAGGCGTTAAGCAGCGTACCAAAGGATTATAATGTTTAAGAAAACGATAGCCCCACTGTTTATCTCTTTCATCATGCTTTTTGCCGGAGCAGTGCCAGCTTTAGGGCAGGGTATGGCAACGCCAGCAAGGCATGCCGTGCTGATTGATGCAAACACGGGTGATATTCTGTTTGAGAAAGATGCAGAAACACCATTTCCTCCTGCCTCCATGAGCAAGCTCATGACCGTCTATTTGGCTTTTGATGCCATAAGGGCAGGCAATATGAAGCTAACCGATGAAGTAACGGTTTCTGACGCTGCATGGCGGGAATGGAATAACCGCGGCTCTACCATGTTCCTGCGGGCCCGTGATGTCGTGACAGTGGCAGACCTGCTGCGCGGTATTATTGTACTTTCCGGGAATGATGCCTGCGTGGTGCTGGCAGAGCATATGGCAGGCTCTCATGAAGTATTTGTTGAGTGGCTAAATGCCAAAGCGATCGAAATTGGACTGAAAGACAGCCACTTTATGAATGCTAATGGCTGGCCCGCAGAAGGCCATATGATGAGCGCCCGTGATCTGGCGCACCTTTCCCTTCTGCTTGCCACTGAATTTCCAGACCTTTACCCAATGTTTGCTGAACGCGAGTATCTTTATAAAGATTTCCGCAGCAACAGATATAACAGGAACCCGCTTCTTGGCCGTTTCCCCGGTGCTGACGGCCTGAAAACCGGCCACACAGAAGAGGCTGGTTATGGATTGGCGGCTTCCGCAGAGAGGGAAGGGCGCCGCCTGGTGCTTGTCGTTGCTGGTTTGTCTTCCATGGCTGAACGCCAGCGGGAAAGCCAGCGCATGATGCAATATGGCTTCCGTAATTTTGACTATTACCCTCTGTTCCGCGCCGGTGAAACCGTTGATCATGCTGAAGTATGGTTGGGTAAGGACACAACCGTCCCTATGGTGCTAGGGGATGACCTGGGGCTTACCCTTTCCCGTCGTCAGCGCGCAGAAATGAAGGTGCAAATTAAATATACCAATCCAGCTTCTGCCCCCATTGAGAAGGGGCAGGAACTGGGTGAACTGGTGATAGAACTGCCAGACAGACCAGCCATTACGCGCCCGCTTCTGGCCGGTGCTTCTGTTGAGCGCGTTGGTGGTTTTGGCAAGCTGGGTGCAGCATTGGAATATTTGCTGTTCGGCTCTGCTGGCTCCGAGAAGGCAGAATAGAGAATGGGGACTCCCAGCAAGTTTATCACACTGGAAGGCGGTGAAGGGGCTGGGAAATCAACCCAGATTCGCCTTCTGCGTGAGTGGCTGGAAAGCCAGGGAATCACTGTTTGCCAGACAAGAGAACCGGGAGGATCGCCGGGGGCCGAAGAAATCAGAAACTTGTTAGTAACCGGCGCTGGCGATAGATGGACCTCCATGGCCGAAGCTTTGTTGATGACAGCCGCCAGAGCAGAGCATGTGGAACGGACCATCAAACCAGCACTTGCCCGCGGAGAATGGGTTATTTGTGACCGTTTTTTTGATTCGAGCGTGGCTTACCAGGGCGCTGGACGAAACCTTGGGACTGAAAAAATCAAGGAACTGCAAAAACTGGCTCTTGGTGATTTTAAACCAGATCTCAGCTTCATTCTTGATTTGCCCGTAGAAACAGGCCTTGGCAGGGCTGTGGGCAGAGAAGAAGCGAAAGGCGGCATAAAGGAAGACCGCTTTGAAAAGTTAGATATCTCTTTTCATGAGACGCTCAGGCAGGCTTTCCTTGATATTGCAGTAGCAGAGCCGAAAAGATGTGCTGTTATTGACGCAGATAATTGCATTGAGGCAATACAATCAACACTGCAAGCGGCTGTCACTGAACGTTTGGGCCTGTAATGACAGAAGAGAATGTCATATCAAATCATCCCAAAATGGCAGACCTGCTTATCGGCCATGAAGCGGCAGAGCGCACTTTTCTGGAGGCATTTAACACTGACAGGCTGCACCATGCCTGGCTGATCACTGGTCCCAAGGGTGTAGGCAAGGCAACTTTGGCGTGGCGGTTTGCCAAATTTCTGCTCACACAGGACGAAGCGGCACAAGGTGGCCCTGGGCTATTTGGTGACGAATTACCCAGCAAGGCAGACTCCCTTACAGTGGCGTCAGGCCATCCTGTTGTGCAGAGAATCATAAGTGGCGGCCATGGTGGCGTTTCCTCCATAGAGCGCTCATTTAACGCTAAAACAGGCAAAATGCGCACGGATATCGTGATTGATGATGTGCGCAAGCTGATCAACTTCTATACACAAACAAGCTCTGAAGGTGGTTGGCGAGTGGCTATTGTTGATGCGGCTGATGAGTTAAATGTTAATGCTGCCAATGCCCTTTTAAAGTTGCTGGAAGAACCACCGGCAAAATCCATTCTGTTTCTGATTGCCCATTCACCCGGCAAGCTGTTACCCACCATCCGCAGCCGTTGTCGCACACTGGGCTTACAAGCCCTTTCAGAGGACAGCGTTCAAGCCGTATTAGCCGCGCGTTTCCCTGACCTGCAGCCCAAGGACCTGCGCACCCTTGCACGCCTTTCATCTGGCGCACCGGGCAGGGCGGTTCAACTGGCTGAAATGAGCGGTGTTTCGCTGTATAACGAACTTTCCACACTGCTTTCAGCCCTGCCCAGGCTAAACACACCTGCTGTTCACACCTTGGCAGGCAAACTTGCTGCCCCGAAAGCAGATAGTGAATACCGCCTGTTTGTGGAGATGTTTCTGGGCTGGCTGAACAGAATGGTGCGCCAAACAGTCTGTACGGACAGCCAGATAGACATTATTGAGGGCGAATCTGCTACAATGCAGCGCATTTCTGCAAATGCCGGGCTTGATCAGTGGCTAGACCTGTGGGAAAAGATGGGCCGCCTGGTGAGCCGGGCTGATGCCGTTAATCTGGATAAGAAGCAGGTTATTGTGAACCTGTTTTCGTCTGTTGGGGCATTGGCACGCGGTCAGGCCTGAAATTTCGTTGATCGTGAAAAAGTCCCTCACCTTCGGTTCGGTGTACTTTTCCCCGGTTCAAAAATGACTGATCCGCCCTTAACGGATCAGACTTTCTTATTTGCTTGTCAGAGCTAATGTCTGACAAGCCGATGAAAGGTTTTGGGTTTCAAGACCTTTCAACAACAGAAACTTGTTAAACAGGCGAAGAACCGCTTCAAGCCTGTTTAACCCAATATAGAAACTGAAGAAAAGTACACTGAGCATAGCAAAGGACTTTTCTTCACAGTGGCTTCTGGCTTTTGTGAGAGATATATGACCGACAAACCGGCATTTTATGTAACCACCCCTATCTATTATGTGAACGATGTTCCCCATATCGGTCACGCCTACACCACACTGGCTTGTGATGTGCTTGCCCGCTTTAAACGGCTGGATGGGTTTGATGTGATGTTCCTCACCGGCACAGATGAACATGGCCAGAAAGTTGAAAAATCTGCAGAGAAAGCAGGCATTGACCCGCAAACCTTCTGTGATCAGGTTTCAGCCCGCTTCCGTGACCTGGCTGATTTGATGAATTTTTCTAATGATCAGTTTATCCGCACCACCGAAGACCGCCACAAAAAAGCCGTTCAACACCTTTGGTCTGTTTTGAAAGAAAAAGGCTATATCTACGAAGATAAATATGCTGGCTGGTATTCCGTGCGAGATGAAGCTTTCTATAGCGAATCTGAACTAATCGACGGGGAGGGCGGTGAAAAACTCGCCCCAACGGGCGCCCCTGTAGAATGGGTGGAAGAACCAAGCTATTTCTTCAAGCTTTCCGCCTTCGAAGACAGGCTTCTTGCGCTTTATGAAGATAACCCCGACTTCGTGATGCCAAAGTCACGCCTGAATGAAGTGAAAAGCTTTGTTAAAGGCGGCCTTGAAGACCTGTCCATTTCCCGTACCACTTTTAGCTGGGGTGTGCCGGTACCTGAGGCTGAAGGTCATATCATGTATGTGTGGATTGATGCCCTCACCAACTATCTAACAGCCACAGGGTATCCTGATACGGCCTCAGAAAGCTACCAAACCTATTGGCCTGCTGATGTGCATATGGTGGGTAAGGATATCCTGCGCTTCCATGCTGTATATTGGCCAGCTTTTTTGATGGCCGCAGACCTGCCACTGCCGAAGCGGGTGTTTGCTCATGGCTGGTGGACCAATGAAGGCCAGAAAATTTCAAAATCACTTGGCAATGTGATTGATCCGTTTGAACTGGTGGAAAGCTACGGCCTTGACCCGGTTCGCTTCTTCATGCTGCGGGAAGTGCCTTTTGGAAACGATGGTGATTTCTCCCGCAGATCCTTTGTACTGCGCTGCAATGCTGACCTTGCAAACGGTATTGGCAACCTGACACAGCGCACGCTTTCCATGATTCATAAAAACTGCGATGCGGCTCTGCCGGAGCCGGGAGTGTTTACGGCCGAGGATAAAGAACTTCTGAGCTTATCAGAAACCATATTACAAACAGTGCGTGATTATCTGAACAAACAGGCCTTCCACTTGGCATTTGAAGCCATTATTGGGCTCGCGACCGCAGCAGATGGTTATATCTCTACTGAACAGCCCTGGTCACTCAAGAAAACTAACCCCGAACGGATGAACACCGTTCTCTATGTGCTGGCTGACACAATCAGGCAGATTGCCATTCTTGCTCAGCCAATCATGCCTCAATCCATGGATAAAATTCTCACCATGCTGCATGTTGAAAAACGTAGCTTCGACCAGCTCGGTGAGGCAGGCCGTTTGGCACCGGGCACCCCGATTGACAAACCAGAAGGGGTTTTCCCCCGTTTTGAGCTGCCTGCGGAAGAGGGGGAGGCCTAATGTCCAGCTTCGACTATATTGTCGATAGCCATTGCCACCTGAATTACAAGGGCCTGAGGGAAGACACCGATGCTGTTGTCGCACGTGCCCGCGAGGCAGGTGTTGGCTGTATGCTGGCCATCAATACGCGCCTAAGCGAATATGAGCAGATCACAGCTGTCATCAACCAGTATCACGATGTTTATGGCACCGTAGGCATTCACCCGCATGAAGCAGAAAACGAGCCAGACGTGGCTGTTGCTGCGCTTTTAGAACGTGCTGAACATGCCAAAATTGTGGGGCTTGGGGAAACAGGGCTGGATTATTATTATGACAATGCCCCGCGCGATATGCAGAAAGTGAATTTTCACGCGCATATTGAGGCCTCCCGCGAAAGCGGCCTGCCCATCATCGTGCATACACGTGACGCAGATGATGATTGCATCAATATTGTCACTGAAGAGATGAAAAAGGGCACTTTCACCGGGGTTATACACTGCTTTACGGCAAGCCAGAGACTGGCCGATGCCATGTTGGAAATGGGTTTTTACATCTCTCTTTCCGGGATTGTGACCTTCAAAAGCGCCAAAGACCTGCAAGCGACAGCGAAAACTATCCCGCTCAATCGGTTGCTAGTGGAAACAGATGCGCCTTTCCTGGCTCCTGTGCCGCACCGAGGGCAAACTTGCGAGCCCGCCTTTGTGATGGATACCGCCCGTTTTGTAGCAGAGCTGAGAGAGAGCGACTTTGCTGAGCTACAACAGGCAACGACAGAGAATTTCTTCACTCTGTTTAAAAAGGCAAGCCCCCCACAAACCGGACAGACAGAATGAAACTGACAATCCTCGGCTGTGGCACGTCTGGCGGTGTTCCTAAAATGCCCGAATATTGGGGGGCCTGTGATCCAGCCAACCCCAAGAACAGACGCAGACGAGCTAGCGTACTGGTGGAAGAGGGGGGGACAACGCTCCTTATAGACACAACACCGGACTTGCGAGAACAGATGCTCTCGGCCAGAGTGAAACATCTGGACGCTGTTTTCTATACCCATGACCATGCAGACCATACACACGGCATTGACGACCTGAGAGGCTTTTTTCAAACCACCAGAAAACGCGTTCCCATCTTTGGTGATAAACCGACTATTTCTATTTTAAAACAAAGATTTGATTATGTTTTCTCAAGTAAAGATGGATATCCTGCCATCTGTGAAGAGCATATCCTTGAAGGCAATACCCGGATAGGAAATATCACTGTTCAGCCTTTTGAACAGATGCATGGAAACGGCATTAGCCTAGGATACAGATTTGGTAACATCGCCTATTCAACAGACCTAAACAACATGCCAGAGGCGGCCTTTGAAGTCCTGAATGGTGTAAAAATATGGGTGGTGGATGCTCTGCGCTATGAGCCACACCCGACCCACAGCCATCTCAAGCAAACCCTTGAATGGATAGAACGTGTAAAACCTGAACTGGCCGTCCTCACCCATATGACATGGGATATGGATTATGAAACCCTCAAACGCGAGCTTCCAGACGGTGTTACCCCCGCCTATGATGGCATGGTGCTGGAAGCATAACGGGTTGGAAAGCCTGTTGGTCTCTCGTTCATCTTCGCATATGATAAAGGTGAGTGGGAGATTGCCGAAATGAGTAAGCGCCCCTGGCAGGTGCCAGACACAAAACAGACAACTGAACACCGTCAGCCTTACCAAGAGGTTAGGCCTTCAGGGCTTACTCGCCTGATTGTGTTTGTTCTGGGCATTGTCATGCTTCTGTTTGGTCTCTCGCTCGCTTTTCCTATGACGGGTATTGCGGACCCTTATCTGGTGCGAGCCCTTATCATTATCCTAATTTTTGGTGGTGCAGCCGCTTTCTGGAGCCGCTCAAGCCTGTGGCGGTTAGCAAAGGTAGCTGGCCTGTGGATCGCCATCATCGCAGGAGTCACTGTATTTTACCTATACCGATCCGACCTTGGTGAGCGCTTTATGTCAAGCGTGGACCCGGCTGGCGTTATCAACACAGAAGAGGGGCATATTGTACACCGCGCAAAAGATGGCCATTTCTGGCTGCGGGCAGAAATGAATGGTGTGCCAGTGCTTTTCATGGTGGATACCGGAGCTTCCCATGTGGTGCTAAGCCCGGAAGACGCCAAACGCATTGGCCTTAACCCTTCAATTCTAAACTTCAACCGTCGAGCTGAAACGGCTAATGGTCCCGTCCAGTTTGCCAAAGCTACCGTTACAAGCATGAGGTTAGGGGAAACCGAGTTTTTTGACCTGCCTGTTACTGTCAACGGCGCAGACATGCAGGGGTCACTGCTGGGCATGGCCGTGCTGCAAAAATTCGCCAGTGTAGAATTTAGGGGAGACAAACTGATATTAAGACCATAAATCTCGCAAATAGATTTATTTACGTTTCTTAATCTCACTCTGGCAACGGGGGCATTCAAAACTCCCTTTAATGGCAAGTAAAACCATACGATGAATGGTCAGACTGATAAACTGTCCACATCCATAGCAGCGTTTGGTTTGTTTGGTTACCATGTAATAGATATAGGCAAGCACTGATGTAGAAACCAAAGTAATAGTTAGGAGACCGGATACTTTGAGAAACAGGGTTGTTGCCAACAAAAGGAATAAAAAGACCCCCATCAATTTATCTGATATTGTCAACATAAAAAGGCCTTCCACCATACAATTCGCCCATAGATCGTAGTATATGGCAAAAAGCTTAATAATTTGTCAATTAAATCATTAAAATTGAATAAATTTCAACCAAAGGTTACCCAAATACTCAGGCAGCGTAAGCGTGAATCCAACCATTTCATACCGCTCTGACCAATTTGCCCGCTCTCGTATTTGTGCCATCAGAAGGCTGGGTGCTATTTTAATATGGCCTTTTACCACACCATCAGAACAGGTATTCGTCCAAGGGTATGGCATGGATTAAAAAAAATCTTCATACCAACAACAGTAAGGTATACTGATGGGATACTCGCCTTATAATTGGCGTGTATACCCTTGACATACGGTAGTTAATTCCTATATATTAAGTATAGGAGTTAAAGCTATGAAAATGTTAAACATTCGCCAGTTCTTCAATCAGTTTCCAGATGATGAAACATGCCTAGAGCATTTATTTAATGTTCGGTTTGGTCAAGGCCATGTTTGCCCCAAGTGTGAGCGCAACGCCAAATGGTACAGGATTAATGCGGAACAGGCTTTCTCTTGCCAGTGGTGCGGTCATCACATTCACCCGATGGTAGGCACTATCTTTCAGAAGTCCCGCACACCTTTACAGCTTTGGTTCTATGCAATCTTTCTGTTTACCACGTCCAAGCACGGTGTGAGCGCCAAGGAACTGCAAAGGCAGTTAGGCGTTACTTACAAGACAGCGTGGCGTATGGCGGCTCTTATTCGCGACCATATGGCGGCTATAGATGGTGATATTCCTATTGGTGGCCCTGATAAGATTGTTGAAGTTGATGAAACATTTTATGGCGGCGAACACAAAAGCGCAGAACGCTTTGATAAGAAAGCTGTTGTCATGGGCATGATGGAGCGTAACGGTGACGTTGTGCTTGAGGTTGTTCCTAATCGCCGTGGTACATCACTGCGCCCACAAATACGCAAGCATATCTCCAAAGGCTCAGAGGTTCACACAGATCAGCACGTAGGCTATAAATTCTTTGCACCTAAAGAAGATTACACGCACAAGACAGTTAATCACAGTATTGGTGAATATGCGTTACCAGATGGCACAAGCGCTAACTCTATTGAAGGCTTCTTTAACCACCTGAAAAAATCACTGGCTGGTACGCATACAACGGTATCCAAAAAGCATTTACGCCGGTACGTGAAAGAATTTGAATACCGCTTTAATCGTCGGATGCGTCCTGAGACGATGCTTTCCGAGTTGCTTTCCCGCTTTCCCGAGATGGGCGCTTGATAATAGCATCCAGCTTGTCAATGTCGCCTTTCGGGTCGTTTTCGTGTTCCTTAATGAAATCTTCTAACTTGCCGGTTTCTTTAGCTTTTTTGAGTGTTGTCATTAGTTGTCTCTCAAGTCAACTGCTATAGATTGGGCACCAGCCATCAATGACATTCCATTAGGAAATGAAAAACCATTCGGTGATATAGTAATAGGCTTATCAAAATATACTCCGGAAATAGTACCTCCTCCCATTTTCCCCCCAATTTCAAACCCACTATCTATAAGGTGTTTCTCTATTTCTTCTATTATACCAGTTACTCGACCATCTCCCATAGACAGCAATGAAACAGAACGGCTTTTATCCAGGCGTGCAACAATATCATTTAGTATATCTGTCGTTAACTCAAACCTCTGAGACCCTATATTGACAGTTTCAGCAGAGATATTATGTCCGCTTCCATGATGTGTTTGATTAATAGTTGGTGAGTTGATAAATTGATTTCCGTTTCCTGTATTATTCTCTGCGACACTTCCATCGCCACCAATTTTAAATTTGAACGGCCCCAATCCATACAGTTTATCGTCACTGGTCATTTCTGATTTCTCTTTCTTAAAGAAGTCAGACCATATCATATAGGCGAACCAAATTATAGAAACAGCTATTAACGCAAATGGCCAAAGTGCCGATATTGAAACACCAGTCATATCGACACCTGCCGAACTGAGCCACGATTTCCATGTTTTGGCATCGTCGGGAATGCCAGCAAATCCAATAACAGTAATGGAAATGTCCGCGATGTATCGAACAGCCCCAAATATGTATCGTAGAATTTTGCCGAATGTACTTGTTTCCATCCCATCACATTAGCACTCCCTGTGAGAGAGTCCAGCGGTAACGTATGGTGTGGGGATACTCGCCTTATAATTTCTCATAATATAAATTATGCGATTTAAATGCAATGTGAAGAGTGTTGCAGTTACAATGCCAAAAATTCATCCTCATCGTATCATTCTTTCGATACGGTTTTTTATGGTCTCCGGCCACTGCAACCTCACCTAATTTAGTCA
>JBNKGK010000027.1:0-17498 GCA_050289785.1 Kordiimonas sp. | reverse complement strand
CCACTTATGCTTCCTGGTGGGTTCGTGCCGCTGTTCAGGATTATGTGCTCAGAAACTGGTCGATTGTGAGAACCGGCACTACCTCTGCCCATAAAGCCCTTTTCTTCAATTTGAAGCGTTTGAAAGCGCGCATGGGGCTGGATACAGATCGGCCCCTTTCCTTTGCTGCCCGTAACCAGATTGCAGAAGAGATGGGTGTGCGCCTAAAGGATGTTGAAACAATGGAGGGGCGTCTCACTGGGGTGGATCGTTCTCTCAATATGCCTGTTTCTGATGAAGCTTCGAACGAGTGGCAGGATTTGCTGATTAGTGAAAGCGCCCAGCCAGATGAAGAAGTTATGGAAACGCATGACCGGAGTCGTACAGCGGCTCTTCTAAAGCTGGCTATGTCACATCTTACAGAGCGTGAAAGCTTTATCATCCGTGAGCGCCAGCTTCGTGAAGAAGGTGTGACACTGGCTGTGCTTGGGAATCAATTGGGTATCTCCAAAGAACGGGTTCGTCAGCTTGAGGCGCAAGCATTGGCCAAGTTGAAAGATGCCCTGGTGAAAAAAGTTGGTGACCCTTCTCTGGCAGGGCTAACCAGCAGCTAATTTGGAAGAATATTGAGGTTGGCTGGCGCTGTTACGGTCAGCCGTGGGCCGCTTTTCCAGTCTATCCAGCCACGTGCTGTCACCTTATTTCCTCTCAGGTCCAAAGGTTTTATCCCTGCCTTCAGGAAGCGTTTTTCCGCGGATGCCGGGATTTCAATGGTAAAGTCTTCCCGCCAATCAGGCCCAAAGTTCAGGTAGATTATTTTCCCTACTTTTGCTGTGGCGACAATAGTTCCTTCTACAATTTGAAACCACCCAGACTTGATTTGGCTGGTGTTATTGGCGGGTACTATAAGCTGGTTGTTTGCCCAGACGCCCCTTTTGGCTTTGCGCGCTTTTGCTTCGCTATCGTAAAGTTGGTTTATCAAGTTTGAGGTAGACTGTTCAGTGAAAACCCATGCAAATCCTGCATCTATTATGTGTTGCTGTAGTGTTGTACCATCGGGCAGGATCACTATGGCCGCCGTGTTGCCAAATCTGTCATGTGCTTGATGTTGGCAAAGCAAGCTTAATGTGGCTCCGTCAACCAGTTGGGACAGGAAAGCCCGAGCTGTTTTTGCATGTGGCCAGCTTTTATACGGGCTGTTATCGGGCCAGATTTCTGGAGCTTTGACCAAGGCCAGCCTTAAAAGCGCCTCTTCCTTTAGTAAGATAGTGTCGCCTGATACCACACCTTGTGGCCTTACCTCGCCACAAATCTCTTGTGCAAAGGTGTGGGAGCTTCCAATGAAGCTGATAGACCAAAAGAGGAAGGGTTTTATGCGTTTCAGTAATGTGCTTCTGAGCATGGGGCGTTTTAGCGAAGAGATATATTAGAGGCTTTGGTCTTGGCGGGGAAAGTCAGGATCACTTTAGTGCCTTTATTGGGTTCTGATTCGATGTTGAAATCCCCTTGAAGGAGCGTTATGAAGCGGCTGACTAACGGTAAACCAAGCCCTGCTCCTTTGTGGGAACGCACGTGCTGGTTCTGCACTTGGCCAAATAAAGAGAGAGCGATATCAATTTCTTTTTGGCTCATGCCGATGCCAGAGTCCTCAATGATAATGGAGTAGGATGCTTTCATATTCCAGCGGCCAATAATCTTGATGGTGCCGCCATGGGGGGTGAATTTCACGGCATTTGAGAGGATGTTAAGGATGATTTGCCGCATCACCCGTTCGTCACTCATGATCTCGCCAGGTTCCGCCTGAACGATTAATCCCAACTCGCGCTGAATGATGGCGGGTTCTGCAATTTTAAGACAGGCGTCCAGTATCTCTTCAATATTAACCTTCTCAGGATATATATCAAAACGACCGGCCTCGAGTTTTGATATGTCCAGAATATCATTCAATATGGCTAAAAGGTGTTCACCACTGGTTTTCACCAGATTCAGATATTCCTTGTTTTTCTCACCCTCAATTTTACCGAACAGTTCCATCGACATCAGTTCGCTAAACCCAAGAATAGAGTTGAGTGGCGTACGTATTTCATGGCTCATGGAGGCCAGAAAAGCAGATTTCGAACGATTGGCCTGTTCAAGCGCAGAAACAAGTGTATTGGCGCGGCGTAAAAACCATATCATGGCAATAGAAACGATTAAAAACAGGCTGATGAAGGGCACTGTCATGCTTTTAACCATGCCGGTGCCGGGGTTGCCGGGATACCAGGATAAATGGCCGACAATAGTGTCGGGCTGTATGCCTGGAAGAGATATTTTCCCCATGTTTGCGGCTATTGTTTTATTTGAAAAACGCAGACCATTTATGGCGTGATCATTTCCGATGGTCTCCAATTTTTCTTTTGAGAGCCGTGATAAAAAGATAACCAGCGGCATTTTGCCCGTGGGCAGGGTGTCGATATAGTCTTTGGTGCCGGCGGACGTTACCATGCTGGCGCCAAAAGCGATAAGCTGGC
The DNA here is from genome assembly GCA_050289785.1 of Kordiimonas sp. GTDB lineage: Bacteria > Pseudomonadota > Alphaproteobacteria > Sphingomonadales > Kordiimonadaceae > Kordiimonas. The sequence goes on along the minus strand of JBNKGK010000027.1, from coordinate 15,009 downwards.
CATCAATTTCGAGAAATCCCTCAGTCGTTTGAGGTTCATCCGGTGTCATCCCGGGCATGTCATTAAATATACTGATGAGCCCTGATTCCAGTAAGCGTGCTGCTGGTGGCAGGCCTTCGGTCGTTTTTGAATAGATGGCTCTGTTATCAGGATGTAAAATCAGCGCCCCGTGCAATATTTCAATACCTGTAACACTTTCGCCCAGGGTGTTGACAATCCAGTCTGTATCTTCCTCAAGGGCAATATGATCAACAGCTTCATCCCGCCAGGCATTATCTTCTGCCAGCGTAGCGAGTGACTGCTGCAGCGCCAGCATATTTTGTTGTATCACTTTGGTTTCAGCGAGAAGGTTTTCCCTGTCCTGTGTGTGAGCAGCCATGATGACAAAGGCAATAAAGGCTGCAGTGCTCACCGCAACAGCGATAAAAACAGGGGTAACGAGCGTTCGCAAATTCAAGGCAAGACTCCCTTGAGGCCGCTTGGAATAGAATAGCTGTCCGGCAGTGTATATCACTTTTATACATTGCATAAGCCCCCATCATACTCATAAAATCAAGGAAAACCGAATAGATTACCGTTATAGTTGACGTGGCTTTCCATTATGGTTACATCGGTCGATATTGGTGAAAACGGTCCCGTAGCTCAGCAGGATAGAGCGACAGATTCCTAATCTGTAGGCCACTGGTTCGAATCCAGTCGGGATCACCAGTGTTCCTTTCGATGAAAACTCCCTCACCACACTCTATTTCTCTTGTTGCTATCGTGCGGCGTCTTATAGTCAGGCATAGTGCGACAACATAATTGCCAGGCGGTTACGCTGCGCATGCCTTGTTATCGATATTACTTTCAGCAGCCGTTTAAATTCTTTGTCAGTTAAAACCTTCGCCTGTTTCATCACAAAACCTCACATTTTCATGCCAATTACATGAAAACATTATGTTTTCTGAAACGCCGAAAGTCGGCCAAAATCAGAACGTCAGCAAATTTAGCAGTTTGTCGGGAAATATAAGAAAAGTATAAATTTATTGGATTATGGCAGGTATGCTCTCCGATAGAAGTCATAAGGCCACTTGCTTCGAACGTCCGCCCTTCGCCACTAGAGTGTCTATTCAGAATTGCTCTAGCAGGTAAAAAAGAAGGAGAGAGCCGTGGCTCTCCCCCTCAGGCCAAGTGACCGAAATGTAGCTAGAGGTCGATCGAAGCAGACTGAAGATCAGACAGAGCGAGCCCCACCAGGAAGACGGATGAACCATCCCCTGTATCGATGAGGACACCGGCTTCGCCTTCTACACTCGTCTCCTGACTGGCGGTCAGAACGTCATCAATTGACGTGAAGTCTGTGGCCGTGTTCACAAGGAACAAGGTGTCGAGTGCAGTATCGAAATCTTCCACAACGTCGTTGCCGTGGCTGTTGCCAAAGAAGAAAGTGTCTGCCCCTGCGCCGCCGGTGAGAACATCATTTCCGGCACCACCAAACAGCTCGTCAATGCCGTCGCCGCCGTTGACCGTGTCGTCACCGGCACCGCCAAAGAGTGTGTCGTCGCCATCGTCGCCGCTGACGTCGTCGTTACCATTTGAAGCAAAGATGTTGTCGTCGCCGTCGCCGCCTTCGATCTCATCTTCGCCATCGTCCTTGCCGGCATAGATAACATCGTCGCCACCACCAGAGAGGATCCTGTCATCACCGTCGCCGCCGCCGATGACATCATCACCGTTTGCGCCGTAAACCTGATCATCGCCACTGCCAGCCCAGACGCTGTTGCTGGCGCCGCCGCTAGTGTTTTCTTCGCCATCATCAAACTGGCCGTCGCCATCGTCATCATGCCAACTGCCGGCAATTACGATGTCGTCGCCGTCGCCACCGAAAAGCGTGTCATTGCCGTCATCGCCGACACCATCATTGTTGGAGTTATCGCCGACAAGGAAGTCGTTGCCCGCGCCGCCGCCAACAATATCGTTGCCGCTGCCGCCAGCGAAACTGTCGTCATCGTCATCGTCGGCACCCGCGTAGATTTCGTCATCGTCGTCGCCGCCATCTATCGTGTCCTTGCCCGCGCCGCCGGTCATGAAATCGTTGCCACCATTGCCCTTGAGGTTATCGTCGCCGTCGTTGCCCTTGAGATGTTGTGCGGAATCGTCGCCTTCATGGCTGTCATCGTCGTCGCCGCCGTCGAAGTCGTCGGCTTCCAGTTCATCATCGCTGTCTTCGAGCTCAAAGTTTTCTGCGCTCAGCTCCTCAAGGGATACATTCTGGAGGGTAAGCGTTTTGCCGTTGCCAAATTCGATGACCACGTCCGAGCCGACCTGGCTTGCTGCAGCAAGCATATCGTCGAAACTTGAGAAGTCCGCGATATCATCAAGGTCAAGAATGTCGCCTTCGCTACTATTGAAGTCGGTCACAACGTCGGATGATTGTGAGTCAATCTCGAACTTGTCGGCACCGTCGCCACCACTGAGGGTGTCGTCGCCGTCGCCACCTTCAATTTTATCGTCGCCTGTGCCGCCTGAGACAATGTCATCGCCATCGCCACCTTTGACTTCGTCATCGCCGTCGCCGCCATCCAGAGTATCTGCGCCGTTACCGCCTTTGATTTCATCTTTGCCCAGACCGCCAGAAAGCTTGTCGTCGCCGTTTTCACCTTTCAGTTCGTCTTTGCCATCGCCGCCGTTCAGGCTATCATCGCCGTCACCGCCTTCAATTTTGTCGTCACCGAGGCCGCCATCAATTGTGTCGTCGCCATCGAAGCCATCTTCTTCATCGTCATCATCGGAGCCTAAGATATCGTCGTTTTCGGTATCATCTTCAGTATCGTCGTTTTCCACGTCGTCTTCAGAGTCATCTTCGGAATCATCAGTGGTATCTTCCACATCATCGTCCTCAGCCTCTGTGTCATCTTCAGTATCGTCAGAGCCGTCTGCCTCATCAGGGCTGGATGTCTTCTGGGCGGTAGCAGCAAGGTGGCCTTTCTTGTAGGACGTTACATCGTGCACTAGCAGTGTATCGCCTGGGTTGTCTTGCAACAGGTCGTTACTGTCCTGGTCGTCAAGGTTTTCGGTGCCAGTTGTTCCGATAAAATCAGTCATCATTTCACTCCATCAGTTGGGTCGCTGTTATTGAGGAAACGACTGAACGAGTGTCTTTATTCCATGCCTTCGAATTTTTTCTGAAAATAATTGGAGAAACAAGCGGAAATAAGTGGAAGAGCAGTCGGAATTATTCGCGCCAACCGTCTTTGATCGCCTGTTTTTCCTGATCGGCGCTGAAGGCGTCTCCTGTCATCATTTTCATGATTAATGCGTCAATGGGGGTCGCCTGAGTATCGCTTGCGGGGACGAAGCCTCCTTCATGCGTTTCAGGGCTTGCCAGGGCGAACGTGGCCTGAATGCGCCATGCATCCTCCCTCTTGCAGGCTAGTCCGCGATTGCCCCCTTCCCGGGTTATGACGACATATTCACGGCAATAGGTGCCTCCGTTTGTCCTGAAGCTTGTCAGAGTCATCATCTGGTTTCCATTCATGGTGGCTGACGGATAAGCCTGACTAGGTTGGTTTTCAAGTGTGTTGTAGAGAGACGAGCCTTGTTTCACGATGCCTGCCAAATAGTGCCTATCGGGGGTTTCTTTAGCGGGGACTAGGTGACCTGCGCCAAAGCCGACCATCAGGGCGATGGATGCTGCTATGGCGTGAGGCACGAAGGACCTGATCGAAAACCGCGTGTCGCTTGTTTTCGGGTTGATCTCTGCCAACGAGGGTGCGTGCGCTTTGCCGGTAAACTGCTGTTCCAGCTTCTCTGCCAATCGTGTGGCCACCTCTACTGTGTCTGGCCGGATTTCATCGAATGCATCATTAGCGAGGAGAGCTTCAAAATCTTTGTCTCCCGCTCGCAATTCAGCAAGGCGCTGTGCCAGTTCAGGTGAGTCGGATAGCTGTACTTCCAAAGCCTTGCGCGCCTCGTTTCCCAATTCGCCATCAAGATAGGCTATTAGCTTTTCGTCCACACTACCCATTATTTTAACTTCCCTTGAGAGATAGGAACAACATTGTCCTTCGGGCGCGGGCCAGACTTGGCTAGCGCTGCTAGTTTGGCTCTAGCCCTTGCGAGACGGCTCATGACAGTGCCTATGGGGATTTCCAGTTGATCGGCGACTTCTTTATAAGAATAGCCCTCGACAACCGCAAGAAGAAGCAGTTCCCGCTGCTCAGCAGGCATAGCGGCGAGAAAGCTTGCCGTCTCCTGGAGTGTGATAGAGGCAATTGTCTGCTCCTCTCCGTCGATTCTGGGTTCCTGACCAGATTCTTCAAGAGGGCCAATTTCGGCACGTACTTTCCTAGCCCGGCATGAATCCAGCCACAGGTTTCGGCAAATCCTGAACATCCATCGGTCCAGCTCCGATCCTTGCTGGAATTGTGTGGATCGGGCCAGGGCCTTTTCCAGAGTGGATTGTAAAAGGTCCTCCGCGTCGGCCACAGACCCTGTGAGTGAGAAAGCATACCGCTTCAGGCGTGGCAGAAGTGTCAGGATAGCGTTGTGCCAACTATTGTTTTCAGATTCTTTTCTCACCGCATTCATAACCTTGTTAACGGTTGAAGAAGCCAATTATTCCTTTGGCGGTAATTTTTTTGGTATCGAGAGGCGTCTTGATTTTATATGACATATGGAGGTCAGGCAAATTTTCAGTGTATGGCGGCTGGGGCAATTTGACGCATGCTAGGGAAATTAAGGCGTTAAGTGCTTGGCTTTCAATTGTATTGTCGGGTTGGAATAAATTTCACGCTGAATCGTTGACGTACGGCAAAGAGGTGAAACGTGATACAATGGCAATGGATATTAACGAGCGCGGGTGTGCGACAGAGTGACAATTAAAAGGGCAGTTCTGAAATTATGTCGCGGGGCAAGCTCTCTGGTGCTTGCTCAGTTGTTGTTTTTGCCTCCCCCTGCGCTTGCGGAGGTAATGCGGAACGCTACCCAATACCCTCCTCTTGAGGCAGGTTACCTGGCCAAGCAGCGCGTTCCTGACAGTGGACTAGTCGCATTTGGCTCGGAAGAAGACGATGCAGAGGCCGAGGCTGACGACGAAGCTGAGGCAGAAGCCGAGGATCAGGCGGAATCAGAAGCCGAGGATCAAGCTGAGACAGAGGCCGAGGATCAGGCAGAGGCCGAAGATCAAGCTGAATCAGAGGCCGAGGATCGGGCGGAGGTAGAGGCAGGAGATGCTGCTGAAGAGATGATTGAGCCTGACGCGGACATATCAAGGGCAGACGATGATGAATTTGATGATGACGTGCGAGATGATGCGGGCGAAAGCCTGAGCATAGAGGACAGCCGCGACCGTGAAGGCTTTATTGCGGGGCGGGATGAAGGCGATCAGGACAGGGTTGACGAGGGACCAGGCGGCGACTATGTGGCCACAGATATCATTGTGGCAGAGCGTGACGTTTTTGAGGTCGAGGAAGAATTTGGCGAAGCATTCATTGTTGATGAGGTTCTTCTGCTTGCTGAACGAGAGGCCGCTGAGGCGATAGACCTGTCATCCTTTGAAGATCGCAATATAGAGTATCTGGCTGGGCTTGATATGGTGCTGGTCCGTGCCAGAAGGCCGGATGCCCCTGAACTGCAAAACGATATTGATGAATTGTCGGCCGCACTCGAAGGTGGTGCTGTGGATCGCAACCACCTTTATGCGACTGAAAGTTATAAAGGTAGGGGCAAGGACACGACACCCTCTCCTGCCAATATGGCGAAAACGCTTGGGTTTGATGTCCATCCAGTGCCTGGATTGGTCATTGGGCTGATCGACACAGCCATTGAGACAACGCATCCACTGTTTCCTCAAGGTACCATAATAAGTGAGGATTTCGTGGTCTATAATGCACCGCGTCCGCAGGAGCATGGCACCGCGGTAGCCAGTATCCTTGTTGGCCAGGACCAACAAGGTATGTTCGGGCTTCTCCCCGGTGCGACCCTCTATTCCGCAAGCGTTTTCCTGGAAACAGGAAAAGGAGGCAAGGTTGCCACGACCGAAAGTCTCGTAAGGGCGCTGGACTGGATGCTGCGGAACAAGGTGCAAGTGGTCAACATGAGCCTTTCCGGGCCCAAAAATCAGCTTCTGGAAGTCGCTGTCCGGCGGTCAATTGATCGGGGTATGGCAATTGTTGCGGCGGTTGGGAACGCTGGCCCCAGGTCTGCGCCCCTGTATCCTGCGGCAATTGAACCGGTCGTTGCGGTTACGGCTGTTGACGAACAAGGTCGTGTGTTTCTGCGCGCCAACAGGGGTGGGCACGTTGACCTGTCGGCGCCGGGGGTGGCAGTCTTCACCGGGGATCTGGCGGGTAGATACAAGGCCAATACTGGCACGTCGATAGCGTCGCCATTCGTCGCGGCCATGCTCGCGCGGTTGGCGTCGGAAGAATATGAGGGCAAGGTCGCAACCGCTTTCGAAGCGATCAAGGCTCAGGCCACAGATCTGGGTAAGCCGGGGTTTGATGAAGTCTATGGCTATGGCTTGGCTCGAACGCAGTCTGAATAGAAGGGATATGGAGGAGCTTATGAGAAGTGTGCGTGCATTTGCACCTGTGACTGTGCTTGCAGGCGCTTGTTCGTTGGTGATCGCCAGCTCTGCGTCGGCAGACGGCGGGCTGGAGCTGGAGCTTGAGGTCGGGGCTGAATATAACGACAATATCACCATCGATTCTATGGACAGTACCAGTCGGCAGGGTGATAGCATGTTGCGTATCAATGGCTCTATCGGTGCGCAAGTGCTGGAGAAGGGTGATACAAGCCTAAGCGGACGCTATAGCTTTTTTCAGAGCCTCCACCAGGACCTTTCGGCTTTCGATTTGCAGATACATGGTTTGTCAGCGCGCCTGAAAAGCAAAGTGGGTAAGGTCAATGTGGGAGGCAGTTATCGGTATGACCATATACGACTGGACGGGGAGGGGTTTCTCGATGTTCATTCGGTTGGGCCTGACATAGGGCTGCTGATCGCAAAAAAAACCTATCTCGCGGCCCGTTATCAGTTCCGGCATCAAACTTTCGCCAACCCCCTGAGGTCAGAGCGCGATGCAGATAGGCATAGCGCCGATGCGAAAGTCTATTTTTTGCTGGGTGGCGGCAAGAACATCACTGTTGGTTACAGGGTTAGCCGCCAGATTGCTGGTGTCGATAGCTTGTCCTACTGGGAGAATAGAGTAGACGCAGGTTACAAGCACCCTTTTAAATTGGCGAGCAAGGAAGCCACGTTCAGGGTACGGTACCAGTACCGGCAAAAAGACTATTCCGCTGTTGATCCAGTTATCGGCGGTGAACGCCAGGATAAGCGCCATACTGTCAGGCTGGGCCTGGAAATACCAGTTACAGAAAAGCTCGAATTTGGGGCTGAATATAAATATGTGGAGTCGATTTCCAATTTGCCTGTGGCAGACTATACCGGCAATTCCATCAGGGCGTCGCTAGGCTGGTCTTTCTAGTTCGTAGAGTGATTGCATCGGGCCATGGGCGATGATCTCACCTGTGCGACAAAGGAGCAGTTGTCCTCTTCTCAGTTCCGCTGTATGAAGACAACTGTTTTTGTGAACGGAGCCTGTGATGAGCGATTTACCTGCCTGCCCCAAATGTGACTCTCCTTATACTTATGAGGATGGAAGTCTTTTGATTTGCCCGGAATGTGCCCATGAATGGCCAGCAGCCTCTGGTGATTCAGCAGCAGGTAGTGAACCAGGCATTGTGGATGCCAACGGAAACCCATTGGCTGATGGTGACGCTGTGACTGTAATCAAAGACCTGAAGGTAAAGGGCTCGTCTTCTGTAGTGAAAGTGGGCACAAAGGTGAAGAACATTCGCCTGGTAGAGGGTGATCATGATATCGATTGCAAAATTGATGGCATTGGTGCCATGAAATTAAAGTCTCAGTTCGTAAAGAAAATATAGTTTTCGCGAGCGGCAGACTTCTCTGACAGTGACCTAAATTGCTTTTGCTTCTATTTCTGGCTACACTATACAGCGTACCGGTGGGATGAGGTGCAGATAGCACATGTCAGATTTCGTAAATTTAAAGGGCCAGATGGCGCCTGCCATGTCAGGGAGCAGGCAGCTTGCGCTCAAACGCATTGTTGACGAGCACGGCAGCCATTTGCGCCGGTTCGTAAGCAGCCGTTTGACGGACGCTTCTGCCCGTGAGGATGTGGTGCAGGAGGTTTATCTGCGGCTGGCCAGTTATGAGCAGGTGGAAAGCCTGCAAGATCCTAGGCCTTTTATTTTTCGTATCGCAGAAAACCTGATCAGGGATCGTTTTCGCCGACACGCCCGCCACCAAACCAGCAAGCATGAACTTTTGGATGACAATACACTTTCATCAGAAAGCCCGGCGCCAGATCAGGCCGCTGAAGACAAGCAGGAACTGGCCAGGGTGAGAGAGGCTATTCTGGTGATGCCAGAGCCCGCTCGTACGGCTTTTGTGCTTAGCCGTTTTGAAGACATGAGCTACCGCGAAATCGCGGGCCATATGGGCGTTACCATCAAAACGGTAGAAAAATACATCAGCGTGGCCCTTGCCTATTTACGGGAAACTGTAGGGTAACGGCCATGAGTGACGTGTTTATAAACAGGAAGGTGATAGACCAGTGAGCAGGAGCAAGGATAAGAGCAATCTTATGGCTGGTGACGGCGCAGAGACCCGCGTGTCCGCTGCTGACGAATGGTTTGCGCGCTTGCACTCTGGTGAGGCGACATCACAGGACAAGGCAGAATTTGCACGCTGGAAGCTGTCAGATGAAAATCATGGCAAGGGCTTTGGCGAGGTGGAGGCGCTGTGGGACAAATCTGGCAACGTGGCAGATGATCCGGCTATTCTGGCCCTGCGGCAAAGCGTGAAAGCTGGCCTTGAGGGGCAAAAGCATAGTGCAGGCCTGTGGCTCAAGCGATGGCAGGCGGTAGCAGCCGTTTTTGCCGTGGCGGCCATAACGGCGCTGGCCTATTTTGCCGTGCCTGCTCGCACACCTGAAGCACGGCTTTTCGCCGCTGCCACAGGCGAACAGAAAATCATCACGCTGGAAGATGGTAGTGTGATCACGCTGGATACAGCTTCCCGTGTTGAGGTGGCCTATTCGGCGGCAAGCAGACAGGTGGATTTGCTGGAGGGCAGGGCGCGTTTCAAGGTAGCAGATGTGCCAGACCAGCCTTTTGTGGTGAAAGCGGATGGCGGCACCATAAGGGCGCTGGGCACCGCTTTTGATGTGAGCAGGCGGGCTGATGCTATTCTGGTCACCCTTCTTGAAGGCAAGGTGGAAGTGAAAGCTGGTGCTGTGGCCCAGTTGGCCCCCGGTGAGCAAATCTCTTATGATAGCCGTGGCGCGCTAACGCCAGCTTCTGTGGTGAATCTGGCCGCTGTGGCAAGCTGGGCAGAAGGCAGGCTGGTGTTTGATGGTATTCCCCTTTCACTGGCACTTTCAGAAGTGAACAGATATGCAGAACAGAAAATTATTCTTACTGATGCCACCTTGGGGGCCAAACGCTTCAGGGGCACCTTTAATACGGGTGATACTTTATCTGTGGTGCAGGCCTTGAGCCATTTATATGGGTTGGAGGTGGCAGATCAGAACTCTGCTGAAATCAAGCTTGTGATGGCGAAATAGTGAGCCCGATTTTTACTTTTTCTAAAAATTTTCAGTTTTTCATAGGGGGGTGTTCCCTTTTGTCGTGTTTCTGATTGGTAGCGGTTTTTTTGCCGCATGGGGAAACGCAAGGAAAAGGGGAGTTATAATGACCAGACAAAAATCATTATTGGCAGTTGGGAAAAACAGGATTGCTTCATCAGTCAGTGCGGGCGCTGTTTTGGTTGGTATCTGTGCGGCCACTGTGCCGGGGGCTCAAGCGGGAGCAGGCGACACGGCCTCTTTTGCCATTGAGGCCCAGTCTTTGGGCTCAGCGCTGAATGCCTTTGGCTCACAAAGTGGTCTGCAGGTTGCTGTGAGTGAAGACCTGGTGGAAGGCCATATGGCACCTGCCATCAGCGGCCAGCTTTCAGCGGAAGCCGCCCTTCAGGGCCTGCTGGCAGGCAGTGGCCTTACCTATGCTTTTGTGAATGAAAACACGGTAGTGCTGAAACAGGGGCCATCCGGGCTGCAGGCAGAAACCGGCAAGGCCGAAAGCGAAAAGGAAGTTTCCTTCGTGCTGGAGGAGATTATAGTGACGGCAGAAAAACGGGCTGAAAGCCTGCAGGATATTCCCATTGCGATTTCGGCTTTTAGCAGCGAAGGTATAGAAAAATCTGGTGTTACAGGTATAAGCGATCTAAGGCAAATTGCTCCTAGCTTGCAGTTTGGGCAGACGTCTATTGATAATTTTGTGTCCATTCGGGGTATAGGTTCAGAGCTTCAGAATGTTGGTGCGGAGGCAGGTGTCACTGTCTCGGTTGATGGTATCTCGCTTGTGAACCATGTTATGTTTGATGCTGATTTTTTGGATGTTGAGCGTGTTGAAGTGTTAAGAGGCCCTCAGGGGACTATTTCTGGTAGAAATGCCACAGGTGGCGCGATTAACATACACTCTAAAAGGCCAACTACAGAATTTGAGGGCGGAATAAAAGCGACAATTGGCAACTATGACAGGCTCGGGCTTGAAGGTTATATAAGCGGCTCTCTGATTGAGGATAAATTGCAAGGCCGCATAGCTGTGCGTAGTGAACGCTCTGATGGTTGGTTAAAAAATACCTACCGTAAAGAAGAGCATGAGGGAGCAGATAAAGTTCAAGGCCGTGCTTCTTTCATTGCCAATGTTAGTGACATTGTGGAAGCCTATCTGGTTTTTGAGGCGATGATTGACAGGTCTTCCCCTGTTTCCGGTCTTGACCTTGGTCGGATCCGAGCCGATGAGCCAGGTTTTGCTGAAGCAAGAGGTGTCCCTGCGTTTGATCCTGATACGCTTGAATATCAGGCAGAGTTGCCCAATACGCGGCATCTGGAAAACTATCGCACCAGTTTAAACTTAACATGGGAGATCAACCCTTCCGTAAATTTGGAAGCCAGAACAGGGTACATATCTCACAAACAAGATCGTCAAGATGATTTCGATGGCACAATCATTACAGCTGCTGCGCAGACTAGTGTAATTATTGATGCATGGCAATTGTCTCAGGAGATTACATTAACCGCAGATATCAACGATCAGTTCGATATGATTTTAGGTGGCTTTTATATGCGCGGAGACACCAAAGAATATGTTGTCTTGGGGCTGCCGCTTCTAGATTTTCCTCTGGAATCTTTCACATTGGATCCGAGAGAGGATTTGCATTCATACGCCGTTTATACACAGTGGCGATATAGGTTTTCGGACGAATTCCGTCTTACTGTCGGTGCGCGTTATACTAATGATACCAAGAAATATTTTGAAGAAGATATAATTCTCGGGGCTTCTTCAATTGCAAAGAACAAGGAGACTTGGGGAGCCTTCACACCTCGCATCGCTATAGACTATTCGCCAGTAGATGACGTAACACTTTATGCAAGTCTTTCCCGTGGGTTTAAGGCCGGCGGTTTTAACACTTTTAGCGGCGTCGGTGGGGTGCCGGATGATTATGCTCCGGAGTTCGTTTGGAACTATGAGGCAGGTGTCAAGGCAGCCATGCTGGACAAGAAGCTCAGAACTTCTCTCTCGGTATTCTACATGGATTATACTGATCTACAGCAGGGCTTGCTGCTTACGCCAGAGGGTGGAGGAATCCCGGTGCAGTCCGTGAGAAATGCCAGTGCGGCAACGATCAAGGGCATCGAGATGGAAGCCGAAGCCTTTTTATCAGAAAACTTCATGCTAACAGCAAGCGGCACTTGGCTTGATGCGACTTTCGATGAATTGATGACTAATGACCAGATATTTCCAGAGCTAGGTGAACGTGATCTCAGAGGTAACAAGCTGGTGCGTGCCCCAGAGTGGCAGTTCAGTGTGTCTGGCGAATATACTATACCACTAGGTGAAGACTGGCTCGCTATAATGCGAGCCGACTATTATTGGCAGGATCAGGTCTTCTTTACCTTTTTCAATCATGACATGAACTCACAGGATTCATATGGATTACTTAACCTCTCCACTGCGATAGAAACATTGGATGGCCAGTGGCGTGTGTCTGTTTTTGCCCGAAATATTCTTGATAAAAGGTATGTTTCGACCAGCACCACGTTTCTGGCGGCTAGTCCTGAGGGAGAGAAAACTCGTTTTGGTAACTTAGGTGAACCGCGCATGTATGGCATTAGTTTGGCCTATAAGTTCTAGGCCTCGTAACAGTGAATGCATGGAGGGGGGCTTTGGCCCTCCTTTTTTGTGTGTGCTGCACGGGCTTTTGTCGTATGAAAAGCGCATGGAGGTTTCCCATGTGTGAAAAAAAAATCAGGGCCCTGTTGCAGGCCTGGGCTGGGGCGGATACGGGGCGCAGTGTCAGTTTTCTGGGGCTTGGCGACAGGGGTTTTCAGGTTTCCGTGCGGGGCGGTGTGGCCCGGCCTGCCGCCAGCATCATGAAGCTGCCCCTGTTCATGACAGCTTTTGATCTTGCCGTATATGGCCATTTCCCGATGGAGGAAAAGGTGGCAGTGCAGCGGCTTTCCTCCACGCGTTATGCTTCTATCCTCACGGCATTGGATGCTAACCATCAGCTGACCTACAGGGAGCTGATCAAATTTGGTATTATCACCAGTGATAACCCGGCCACGCTTGCGGTGCAAAACCATGTGTCTTTTGAGGCCGTGAGCGCCTTTATGCAAAAGCTTGGCTGTTCAGGGCAGGCCCGGATGGCAGCAGGTTTTTCAGAAGCGGAGCTTGGCCCAAAAGGCCGAGAGAACCAGCTCACCACCGATGATGCGCTGATTTTGTTACAGAAAATTCGCTCAGAGTATCCGGTGATTTTGGATGCCATGACCAATAACCTAAGGAATACGCGGCTTAATCTTCTTCTGCCTGAGGAATGGCCCGCCCCCCATAAAACCGGCAGCCTGGATGGTGTGGTAAATGATATTGGGCTGGTGTCAAACGGTGAAAAGACGTTCGCTATTGCCTTCCTGTCAGATGGGCAAAAGGAGCCAGAGCAAACAAGCCTCGCCATCGCTCAGGCAACCCTTGCGGTTGCCCATGCCTATTTTGGTATGGGCAGCTAAGATTCTAATGTCTTTTTCGTGAATTACTATCCTCATCGTCACTCGCCGACCTGATCGGCGAGTCTACAAAAAGCACCATGGCAGATCGTATTTTGTAAAGCCTATGGATGTGCCGGCCGAGCCGTCGCATGACGAGGGGGCAACTATTACGAGAAATAGCTAAAGCGCTTTTCTGATTCGCTCAGTCACCTTTTCATAAAGGTCCGGGTCTTTTGATTTCAGGCTTAAAAGCTTGTCGATCAAGCCGTCCACGCCGGTGGCGGAAAACTCTTCCAAAAGGGTCTTCTCTTTATGGGCACGGATATCGGCCATCATGGTTTTGAAGGCACCCACCTTTTTTTGCTGCTCGGCAGAAAGCTTTTTGTTTGGCATCAGTTCCAGCATGGTCTCCAGCGCGCTTTCAATGGTGCTTAGCTGCATGCCATAACCCGCAACCTCATGCACAATTTTATGTTCTAGTTTGGGGTTGCCGCTTTTATAATTATTGATGTTTATAAGCCCTGTCGTGTTATCGGATGTTTTGAACATCCAGCTCCAGGGGTTAATGGCCTGGGATAAACTGTCTGGTGCGAAATTGAGCATGATAATTCCCCTAATGCGTGTTTATAACAACATTAGAGGATAAATGCTGCATGTGCAAAATAAATAACAAAATGGCGTTTATCCGGCTTTTCTGAAGGTGAGACAGAGGCGGGCAGCGCCGGTTACCGGGTGCCAACCGTCTTGAATAGGCTTCACCCCATGATAATACAGGCGGGAAGGCCCACCCAAAATAACTATATCTCCGTCAAAGAGCGGGATTTGCTGTGATTTATCGCTGCGGTTTTCGCCGCCCAGCAGGAAGGTGGCTGGCAAGCCTAGCGAAACCGTGACCACAGGCTGGCGGAAATCTTTCTCGTTTTTATCCTGATGCAGGGTCAGCCGTGCACCGGGGGCATAACGGTTAATCAGGCAGGCATCGGGCATGAAGCCCTCAAAACCTGCCTCCTTGGCTGCTTGGGTTGCCATTTGGCTGAAAAGTTCAGGCATGGTAGGCCAAGCTAGGCTGGTCGTGGGGTCTGTAGGGCTATAGCGATAGCCGCGTCTGTCTGATACCCAGCCAAGAGGGCCGCAATTGGTCATGGCGGCAGACATGGGTTTGCCGCCCGGTGTTTCCATGTGCCGGAAGGGGGCCTTCGGGATGATCATGTGTAGCGCTGCATACAGTGCTTCTGTTTGCGCATAGCCACGCAGCAGGATTGCGCCGGGGCTTATCTCCTCCCTGTTACCTTTGGTCGGGTGGTGGCCCGAGAATAGGTCAACTTGCGTCATGGAAAATAAGCCCCATTGTGTAGCGCTCTCCCGCACGAATTTCAGACACACCATGACGCATGATACTGCGGCTATAAGCCCCTTTGGCATTGCGCCGTGGCCTGAAATTAACGGCAAAGATAACGGCATCACCTATGCCAAGCGGCACCACAACAGGGCGGCTTTGCATTCGTGGGCGCTGTTCCACCAGCACAAATTCCCCGCCCTTAAAATCATGGGTCGGATCACTTAAAAGCGCGGCTACCTGAAGGGGGAATACCTGTTCGCCGTACAGATCCTGATGCAGGCAGTTATAATCCCCCGGCCCATATTTCAAAATAAGCGGTGTTGGCCTTAGTTGCCCGGCGGCATGACATTCAGCCAGATAAGCTTCATGCTGTGCGGGGAACTCACGCTCAATGCCCAGGAAGCGGTGCCACCGGTTGGCGGTTTCAGCCAGATGCGGATAAAAGGCCGTTCGCGCTTCTGCAATCACATCAGGCAGGGGATAGCGATAATATTGATATTCACCTTCGCCAAAACCATGGCGGCGCATCACCACCCGGCTTCGATACAGGCTTTG
>JBNKGK010000026.1:0-18163 GCA_050289785.1 Kordiimonas sp. | reverse complement strand
TGCCGGTTGGCGGCAGAACAGTCGCCCATGACGTCGTGTATGCCGTTGTTAGCAGCCCTGTGTCGGTGGATGGGGGGCCGGTGGGAGACGCTGTTGGCGGTGGAAAATCAGGCGTATAAGCACCCTGGCCGGTGATGAAGCGCAGGCGGGAGCCTTTATCCGCCGTGGCGCCGGGAATAACTGAAATAAATTCAGAGCCGGAAAGACCACATAAAATTTCGCTGGTGGTGTTATTGGGGCCAAGCTTGGCGTCTATGACAAAATCCCCAAAAGGGCCAGCGTAAAAGTTTTCAACATTGCTTGAAACTCGCTGCCCCTCTGCAAACACAAACCCTGCGGTTTGCACATCGCCACTGGCGCCCGTGCCAACTGGGGTTAGGGTCACGGTGTCGCCTGTTACGGTTTTGTAGAAAGAAATGAGCTGTGTTACGGACCTGTCCTGATTGGTGCCGGTGAATTCAAGGCCCGACCGGTTAGGATTGGTGTTGTTGATAGTATCAATAATATTCAAGGGGTTTGCCGGATCTATAGTGGCAAGGAACCCAAGCAAGTCGGTTGGGTTCACACTGCCGGTGGCGAGGGGCAGCCATTCCGAAATCAGTCCCTCAGGGGAACCGGCATTCGGGAAGATGAAGTGAAAGCCCCAGTTCCAGTCGTCATAAAGCGATTGCCGCTTGATATAGGGAGAAAAGACCACACAGCCGCGATCTGCTCCGCTGAAGGGGATGGTGCCGGACCTGCCGTCTGTCATGTCAGGAGCAGAGGAGCCAGAAAAGCCAACGGCGCCATTGGTCAAATTCAGGGTTTCGCCAGACGCGGCGACCGACATGCCGTTTGAAATGGATAAAGTCAGGCTGGGTAAAATATTGGCGTCAGACAAGCCTGTCGCCACGCTGCTGCCGTCAGCAGAAAGACCCAGAAAGGGTGCAGTTTCCACCCCTGTATAATTTTCCGGGTCTGACAACCAGATGATGCCACGATTGGCAGGCTTGCTGGCAATGTCGGTCCAGACGGCTTTTACGAACACTTCCTGTGCGGCAGAACTGTCACTAAAGTTCAGGGCTGTCGGGGCAAAAACGAAAGAACCCGCCAGGCTTTGGTTAGAGAGCGCATCTGAAAGTTCTATGCCGGAACCGGGCGGTGTTGCTTTACTCTGTATAATGAAGGCAACCGCTCCTGCGCTACCATCTCCATTGGCGGCAAGATCGAGAGAAGGATATTTTGCCTGACTGAAAAAAGCCATAATGTGACACCCCCATTATAATTTGATTGCACAAACCTGATAAGATCACAGGTAACTATACTTTTCTCCGAATTCCCCGGAGGGCCGTGGCCCTTTGAAGCTTTTGAAAAGCTGCTGTTCATTACACCTGGAAGGTGTAGGTTGCCGCCATTGCTGTTTGCTTCAGTTGTTCAATGGATTCCGCATATCCCGTCGCGAACAGTGCCAATGTATAGGTCGCGCCGGGCCGAAGTTGTATATTGCAGAAAGGCACCCTGCTGTTCGTTTCTGAACTGGCTGCAGGCTGCCACCATTTTGGTGTTTCGGTATAAGATGCTGTTTCACCTTCCCATATGCCGACATATGTGCCGGACGCGCCCGGATTGAACCCTGATGGCAGGGAGATGCCAGCTACCAGCGATGTCGCGCTATGTGTTGCAACCTCCACGATTGGCCGGAAAATTTCGCCTATCTGTGTGGTGTCGTCATATGAACTGGTATCCCCCAGGACCGGCAGGAAAGCAGTTGCTACAACATTGGGGTATTGTGTCCAGGAGGTTTGTGCGTCCGGACCAACCGCATAGCCGACAATGTATGAAAGGTTGAGGACATCAAGGTCGCCAAGGACGGCTGTGCCACTTGATGTATTTACGGTCACTGGTTGAGCGGCTAAGGGGACGGATGACCATGGAACCTGATTGCTGGATTGCCAGATGTAAACAATGTTATCATAATCGCCTGGCAGGTTGCCTTTTGGCGTGTCAAACTGCAAAACAACTTCGTTCCCTGTTACCGCTGTGATGTTGACAGTCACCTGCTGAGGCGCAGGAACAGCATAGATGGACGCTTTCGGGTGTAATTGTTCGTCTGGCATCATCATCTCCGTCATTTATGAAAAGTTCAAACACGCCAGAGCAAGCCCCACCGGCCCAAAGGGGGCACTACCCCCCTTTGGTGCTGAAAATGGTTGTGGCCTGTAAGGCTGATGCTGAGTGCAGATGCCGCTACACCTGGAAGGTGTATGTTGCAGCCATTGCCGTTTGTTTCAGGGATGACGCTGTATCTGAATACCCTGTTGCGAACAGCGCCAGTGTGTAAGTGGTGCCACGCAGGATTTGAATGTTATTGAAAGATACAGTGCTGCTGGCGTTGGAACTGGTCGCTGGCTGCCACCATTTCGGCGTTTGGTTATAGGATGCTGTTTCACCTTCCCAAATACCGACATATGTGTCGGATGCACCCGGATTGAACCCTGGTGGCAGAGAGATGTTAGCCACCAGCGATGTTGCGCCAAAGGTGGCAACGTTCACACTCGGCTGAAAGACATCACCATTTTGCGAGGCATCGGCGGATGCGGCGGAGTTTCCGATGGCGGGCACGAAAACGGACGCCACAACATTGGGGTATTTTGTCCATGATGTCTGATCAATCGGGCCCACAGCATAGCCAATGATGTAGGAAAGAGTGGTCACGTTCAGGTCATTAAAGGAGACTGTACCGTTTGGTGTGTTCACTGTTATGGCCTGAGAGTTCAGGGCATCGGAAGACCACGGAACCTGGTTGCCGGATTGCCAGATATAAACATTATTACCATAGCTACTCGGCTGGTTGCCATTTGGTGTGTCAAATTTCAGACTGATCTGATTTGCAGAAACATCTGTGGTGTTAATGGTCACTTGCTGAGGAGCAGGAACGGCAAAAACCGAGGCGCGGGATTGTGACTGTTCGTCAGGCATGATTATCTCCTTTTGTTGGTCTCGACAGAAATTAAGATTGCTTATATATGCTCGCATAAAGTGTTTATGCAGTTGCAATAGTACCGACTCCGTACAATGGGATAAAAATTCTAAAACCCTCCAGGGAGAGAGGCTATTGCATCTTTTACGGAAAATAAAAGACATTAATACATCTTATGGTTTTATTTAGCGAGGGCGCGAAAGATAAATTAATCTATAACCGGAGGAGAAAGGCTTGCTTCAGGGCCTAATACCCCTTGCCTTTATCTATGTGAATGTCAGGGTTGATATTCAATTAATACAAGAAAAACTAATGTTGATATTACCCGCTTCAAGTGGAAAAAGTGGTGGTACAAGCAAGCCGTTGCAGATTTAGCTTTTGCGAGTCTTTGTTATAGCCGCTACAAAAAAGACCCAGCGTATAGCTTTGGCCTTGCTTCAGTGAAATGCCGTTCATGCCGGAAGTGCCGGCATTGGAGCCGATCAAAATGGGGGAGTGCGCCTTGGGCGCAACAGTGTATGATGTTGCTTCTCCCTCCCAGAGGCCGACCCATGCACCGGACAGGCTAGCCTGAAAGCCTGGCAGAAACTCGAATGTATAGGCGAGGGAGTCACTGCCGACATAAAGTGGCTTGATGGTTGAGGTGGTGTTGCCCTGCCGGTTTCCGGGGGTTGTTCCTGCGGGGATATAAGCTGATGCCACAACATTGGAATAGGCTGACCAGCCGGTGTCAGCATTCTTTGGCCCAACAGCATAGCCGACAATATAGGCCTGATTGGTAACGGCGATATCTATGAAATTTTGGTCTCCCGCTTCCTGGTTAAGGATAATGGGGCTGCAGGCCACAGGATCAGTATCCCAAGGGACGCTATCGGCGCTTACGGGCCAGAGATAGGCCACATTGCCATAGGTGTTGGGCTGGTTTCCCGTTGGTGAAGCATAGCTGAAATTAATGAGCGTGCCGGTAACAAGGTTAATACTGATGGAAACAGAGATACTTTTACCGGTGGTGAGTGATGTCACACCGTTCTCGGCAGATAGGGGCCTTGTCAGTAATCCTGGCGGCGCAAACACAGCGCCAGCCAGAGCTGTGAGGCCCGTTGTCATAAACCGACGTCGATCCGTTCTGGGCAAAAGCTGCGGCATAAACAGATCCTGACTTATCCTCTGATGTGTTAGCTATAATCACCTAAAGGATTAAAAATATATCAAAAAATGCCTTTTATGCTAGTTAAGATGAAAAGCGAGTACACAGGGCTGCTGCTTTTCTTTCCAATAGGCAATAGGCCGCAAGTGGTTTAAAGCCACCATTTTCAAAGTGGTAAAACAAATATTTAAGAGAGCGCCGGAGGTGCACACTTAAAAAAGGTAGCTTTAATCTCTTTCGGGTTTAACTGCCACTATCGAATCCACCGACTTCAATCGTTGGTTGTTCAGTGCTTCAAGTGCTTGGCGAGGAAGGTCTCTGTGGCCTTCAGTGTTGTCAGGCGGGATTTCATCGTGAGCATATAATGGCCGTCATTTTTGATTTCCACATAAGTGCTGTCTTTTTTGAGCCTCTTCAGGCGTTTGTGTATGTCTTTCAGTTCAGCTTCATATTCATCAGATTGCTCCCATGAGACCTCTGCATAACTATTCTGCAGCGATGATTTTACGATTTATAAGGTTCGCATGCAAAAGAGATATACAAGTTAGCCTGAGCTATTTGTTATGAGTTCGGCGATTGAGCATCCGGCCTTACAAGGCTTTGATGGTGCAGAAACGGTTCTTGGCTGGTCGCAACTGGAAGAGCTGATGAATGTTATTTACAGTGGGCGAACAGACCGCCCGAGTTATCCCTCACTCTTTTAACATCTCGTCTATGAACATCAGTCTTTCAGGGTCAAGCTTACCTTGACACTTTTTCCATTGCTTGCGCCTATAGGCAATGTCTGGCCTATCCTGTTCGCTGGCGAAAACGGTTTTTTTGAAGCTGATACCTTCACGCTTGAAAAAATAATGCAGCATTGAAGGCCAGACAGATAGACCCTGTTCCTCTTGAAGGCGGATGCATATCTCTTCAAGTGTGAGGTCGGGCTGACCGTCAATCAGGTGCAGGAGCCAGTCGCGAACCCCTGTTAGTACTGACGGGCGATGCCCGCCAGTACTAACAGGGTGGCGGCGATTGTCCTGTATTGCTGCCTGCAACCACTTCACCGCTGTCGAGGCACTGACACCATAGCGGTCAGCAGCTCATCCCTTCATATAAAACCGCGTCAATAACACGGTCTCGCAAATCCTGATCAAGCGCTTTCGGCATAGGGGCTCCTTATCCAGCCCCTTCCTTGAATCACATATCAAACCCTCTGTGAATCCCTTTTCGATTCAATCTATTCTGAAGTTACTCTAGCTGGTGTAAGTCCAGTCCCGAAAATGCCCATGTTGGGTTTGGCCAATGAGTTCATTCGCTCAAACGCATCTATGTTATTCTGGATAATGCCCGTTATCATCATGCCATACTGGTCAGACAGTGGCTGGGACGGGAGAAAAACCGCATCAATCTGATTTTCATGCCATCCTAAGCCCCTCATTTGAATCTCATAGAGCGATTATGGGGCGTGATGCACAAATATGCCACCCATAACCAATTCTATGCCACGGAAACCAGTTTGCCGACGCCATCCTTAATTTCTTCAGAGAGACCGCGCCAAAACACTGTCGAGACTTCCGTGATACTGTCTCTGATAAATTTCGCGTCATCTCTCGCAAAGAGTTTCGGGAAATAGCGTAGACGCCGCATATATAAAATATAGTGAGGCAAGTGGAATAGCAGCTTCTATACAAAAGGAACCCCGTCGAGCCTCTACCTTGTATTGTTACGATGAAGATATTACGCTTCAATGTTGGTGTAAGCTTGGTTTGAGTGACTATGAGAAGCCTGTAAAGGAAGTTTTTTATTGTGCGATGGACAGCGGTAAATGTATCTTCAAACATTGCAATAAAGAGGTGAATTGTTGATTGCAACCTTTCTGGAATATCTCCAACTACACATGAACACAATCCGGCTGGTCATCGTGGGGCAAGGACTTTTGTTGATCGTCCTGATTTTATCCGGTCCCTATAGTAAGCGGTCATCTGCCAGACTGATATCTGCATTTATCGCAATTCAATCCAATCATATGTTGTATTGGGTTTTGGGGATAACAAATCTTTATTATTCTGCTTTCACCTACGCTGCATTTTTTTTGCTGGGTCCTTTATTCTATTTTTATTGTTTGATATTGGTGACAGGCTCTTTCACGTTCAGGTGGTCGATGGCAGGGCATGTTTCGCCAACCTTTATAGTGGCGTTGTGGTTCATCCTGCTTTCCAAGTTTGATGCGAAGGGTTATTACATTCCGAATTACTATGTCGTATTAGCCTTTCTGTTCAGCCTGACAATCTATGCAGCGATGGCCCTTCGGAAATTATCTCACTACCAGAGAAATATCCACAATCTCTATTCGAGGCTGGATGATATTTCATTGTCATGGCTACAAAGAATTGCGGCAACAGTTCTTATTACTTCAGTAATATTGTTTACCGCGATGGCAATTCGCATGGCAACAGGATGGATACAGGATGGAACAGCCATCTTGATGCGTCTTTGGAGCATCATCCAGTTTTATTTGATTGCGGTTGCCGGCCTGCGAAGCCAATTGCAATTATTTGGGTATACTGCTGAAAATATCCGCGCGAAACACGATACAGAAAAGCTTAAGGATGTGGAGACATTTCAGTCAATGCAAGATTCCGATTTGCCCATGGATGGTAATGCAGGCAAATACCGGACATCTAAATTAGGTGATGAAGAAATAGAGGATATCTGGCAAGGAGTTAATGATGTAATGCTAAAAAAGGAATTGTTTCTGGATAATGATCTGCAACTTCCACAACTGGCTGAAGCGCTTTCCATTCCCAGACATGAAGTCAGCCAGGTTATTAATTCCGTAACCGGCCAAAGCTTCTATGATTTCGTCAACCGGTATCGCGCCGAAAAAGCGAAAAGTTTGATTGAAACTAACGCCCATTCCAATAAAGCCATGATCGATATTGCTTTAGACGCGGGGTTTTCCAACGCGGTAACATTCGGCAAGTATTTTAAGAAGCTGTATTCGACAACTCCTGCTAAATATAAGAAGAAACTTATAGAAAGTAGCAGAGAGAATCAGGTGTGAGCAGACTCACTTTGACGCTTTCACCTGCTAATTCTCAACACACCCTATTTTTTGCACGCAGGGCTGTTAAAGAGCTTTTCTATTTTATTCAATGCGTTAGTTTGATTTTTCATCCTGTAAGCTCTATCGAGTTTTGCTTTGTGAGCCGCAAGCTGTGAGATACTCAAAAATTATTTTTTTAAAGGCTATCGAGTTTGGCGCATTGCCTGAATAGATCGCCTAGCATTTTACCTACGCATGAGCCTGGCCGTCAAAAAGGCCAAGCATTCTATAACGTAGGAAACGCAGACGATGGCAAAAACAAACAAAAGCGCTTTCATTAAAGTGGCCTCAGTAATTCTTTTTACTGGTGGTATCACCATATCCGTTTCACCCACTCTGGCGGGTTCTAAAGATGAGGCTTCTCAATTATTCAAAGGAAAATGTGCAGTGTGCCATGGGGGGGGGGATTCTAGAGCACCAACCTCTCAAGCGCTTAATGCGATGACGCCAAATAGCATATATAAGGCGTTGACCGATGGGGCTATGCGGGAAATGGCATCGGAACTTTCCGATGAACAGCGCCAACAGTTGGCCGAATATCTGACCGGTCGCAAAATTGGTGATCAGGTTGTTGCTCAGCCAAAAGTGCAGTGTACGAGAAGTGAGAATTGGTTTGATCGTCAGCACCCTCCATCCATCAGCGGTTGGGGAATGACAAATACGCAGAATAACCGGTTTGTTTCCGAGGGAAAGGCGAAGCTTTCCAAGATTGATCTGAGAAAATTAAAACTGAAGTGGGCGTTCTCATTGCCCAATGCTGTTGAGACACATTCACAGCCAGCTATTGCCGGTGGGGCTATTTTCATTGGCTCTCAAAATGGTATGCTTTATGCCTTGGACGCGAAAAATGGTTGCCAGCATTGGGCTTTAAAGGTGACAGGGGGGATACAAACCGCAATCACCGTTAATAATTGGCAAGGCAATGTTTCTGGTGCCGAACCAACACTCTATTTCTCTGACTCCTCAGTCCATGCTTATGCTGTTAATGCTGAGACAGGTAAAATATTATGGAAGACTAAAATAGACAACCACCCTCATGCCAGGATCGGCGGGGCTGTTATGCTTTATCAGGGAAAACGGGGTAGTCAGCTTTACGTACCAGTATCCTCTTTTTCTGCTGGTAGCTCTATAGACCCTAATAGCGAATGCTGTAAACACCGGGGTTCCATTTCTGCTCTTGATACTGAAACAGGAAAGATTATCTGGACAAGTTATGTTATTCCAACGGAGCCTGTTGAGCAGTATAAAAATGCGCAGGGAGTGCCGCAATTTGGCCCTTCAGGAGCTGGGGTCTGGTCCAGTCCGGCCATAGATGAAAAACGCGGGTATATCTATGTCGGGACAGGCGAGAATAGTTCAGTGCCTGCGGAGAATGGTGGGGCTGTAGTCGCAATAAATATGCATGATGGTAGTATTGCATGGTCTTATCAGACTTACCCTGGAGAATCTTATAATTCGTCATGCCGTTACGGTGGCTTAAACTGTCCACCATTCTATAAAGGCCGTACCGGACTTGATGTTTCATCTCCAATTCTTCTAAGAGGCGAAGATGGCCGGGATATTGTTGTTGCTAACAACAAAACAGGTGATGTGTTTGGCCTGAACCCTGATGCTGGAGAAATTGTTTGGCGTCGGAGGCTTACGCGCGGAGATTTTAACTGGAATGGCCTGCATGGAATGTCGGTTGAAGGGCGAAGGCTGTTTGCTACGGTTTATGATTCACGTGTCAATGCACTAGATGGCTCTTACTGGGGGGAAGAGGAACTAGGCGTTTATGCAATGGATGCATTTACCGGTAGGCCTCTATGGCGTTCTTTCCTTTCTCGGAATTGTAGCAGTAATCGATGTCGGGGGTATAAAGCAGCTCCAATGGCTATTCCGGGAATACTGTTTGTTGGCGCTATGGATGGTTATGTGCGTGCGCTAGATAGCAAAACAGGGGCATTATTGTGGCAGACCGCAACGGCTAATAAACATAAAACATTAAGTGGAGACACCGCCATGGGTGGGGGTGTTAACCCCAGTGCGGCCGTTGTTGCAGACGGTATGGTTTATATCAGCTCTGGTGATGTGCGTAGCGGTTTGCCGGGCAATGTAATTTTGGCATTTTCAGCAGAGGGGTCACAAAGTCATGAGTAAATTAATAACCTTGGTCGTTCTGGTACTTGGCTGCTCAACTACCTTGTTCGCAACCGGCCATGAGGCAGATGTGCAGGAGAAACTCCTGACGCTGGACAAGCAAATAGATCAGGCAATGGGGGACAAAAATGTCAAATTTCTATCAGATGTGCTGGCAGGCGAATTCACCTGGGTGCATGCTGGTGCTTACCCAATGCAGACAAAGTCTGAAGTACTGGAAACTGTACCCCATAGACCGAAAAGCCATTTTGACAGGGAGGATATTGGAATCTCCGTGTATGGGGATGTTGCCATTGTCTCCAGCTTTTCAACCGTAATCTATGCTGCGAAACAAACCGGGAGATTCTACAGGCAGAGGGTGTATGTGAAGAAGCTGGGGGAATGGAAACTTATTTCATGGCATTCAGGTTGGCGTTTGACCAAAGAAGAGAAAGTTAGACTTAACCAGTTCATATACCAAAGTCTATGGGAATAACTACAGCACGAAGATACTCATAATTCAGAGAATATATAATAAGGTAAGTAATTGATAATAATAGGCTTTGGAGATATAATGTGAAAAAGTGTTTGGGGTGTCTATATAGTATTTTATTAGCTATTTCATTTTGTGTAGGAAATGTCTATGCAGAAGATAATGGTCAAGTAACACTTGTTAGTGGGGGCGATGTTGAATGGTCAGAAAATAGCCTATGGCCACCAAGCATTCTCTTTTTAGGTGGTGGTATTTCCCCTTTTAGTGGGTCCCCTGAAAAAGCAAGAGAAGGCTATGGGAAATATGCTACACCGTTATATGTTTTTCCTTACCGGGTAACAAAAAAATCAAAAGCTTATGCCAAACAAAAATACGGTAAGGATATTGATGGTAAAACAAGCCATCATATCGCTGCTGAGAGGTTTAAGGTTACATTTGACTCCATACAATCAAAAAACCATTACCCCTTTATTAAAATTTCTCCCTTACTTAAAAAAGCCGATATTGCACTTGTAAACCTTGAAATGCCTTTATCTGACACAGGACGGATGAGAGGTAAGTTTCGTGGGCCAACATCTTTTGCGGAGGCTTTAGCCAGAGCGGGAATTGATGTGGCTACAACGGCTAACAATCATATTATGGATGCGGACGAACAGGGGCTGTTTGACACGATAAGGTCCTTACAGGAAAATGGGATTTCTTCCATCGGTACGGGGAAAAATCTGAATGAAGCTAGGAAGCCCTATATATACGATAACAAAGGGATTAAAATAGCTTTTCTAGGTTATACGCAACAGACAAATGGATGGGCTGGGGACTTTGCATTGCCAGATCGTAGTGGCGTGATGCCCTTAGACCCTTTTCTAGTGAAAGAGGATGTCCATAATGCTAGAAATGCAGGGGCTGACTTTGTTGTACTGACTATTCATTGGGGGATGGAAAATACGCAGAAGGTACACCCGGAGATAGTACAGATGGGGCATCAACTGATTGATGCTGGTGCCGATGTCATTTTGGGGCATGCCTCCCATGTTCCTCAGGCAGTAGAGGTATATAAAAACAAAATAATATTTTACTCAATGGGGAATTTAATATTTGGTCATAACCATGATTTTTGGATGGATAACATCCTTGCACAGGTAAATTTTTCAAAAACGGGTATTGAAAGCGCAAAAATTATTCCAATAGCTGGTACTGGGAAAAAACTGTCCCAGCCCTATCCACTCACAGGCAAGGCTGCCAATGATGTTTTGCAAAATATCCATCAGCTTAGTGAAAAATTTGACACTAGGATAGTTATCGACAATGGCGTTGGAGATGTGGTTCTTCACTAGGCGCTATAGATATCACTTTGAGGATTGATACTAAGTTTGTCATAGAGAAGGCTGGTATGATATTTTTACGGTGGCTGATAGGTTTAGCTATTCTCCTTTCTGGAATGGTTCGAGCGGGTTATTGTGAGACGCTACCTGTTTATCAACATGATCAGAACTGGCCCGTGGTGTTGGAGCAGTTCAACTGGGGTGTGGACAAGGATAAGGAGCCAGACAATAGCACAAGCGCCACTGGGGTTGGCGTGGATAGGAAAAACGGGCTGGTGTATGTGCTCGTCAGAGTCAAACCCTATGTCCGGGTTTTTACGGAAGATGGTCGTTTCGTTAAGGCATGGTCCCCTGAAGGCTCGGTTAATGTGCATATGCTGCATATAGATCAGGATGCTAACCTGTGGATAGCTGACAATGGGGCTCATACTGTCACAAAATACACCCCAGGCGGTAAGGTGTTACTGACGCTTGGTACCTATGGCGCCCCCGGCATGGACGGCCGTCATTTTAACGGCCCAACAGATGTTGCTACCACCGATGATGGTCGTTTCGTTTTTGTGTCAGATGGTTACGGCAATAATCGCATCACAAAATTTGACCAGAGCGGGAAATATCTGGGTATGTGGGGTGGTGCTGCTACCGGGCTGAAGCCGGGTGAATTTCATCTGCCGCACAGCATTACAATTATAGACAAAACACTCTATGTGGCAGATCGTAGCGGCGGACGCATTCAGCTATTTGATCTGGATGGAAATTTTATTGAGGACTGGCGAGATGTTTCCATCCCATGGGGATTAGCCGCTTATGATGGGCATCTTTATGTAGCCGGGGCCAAATTGGCAGACAGCCCTTATAAAACAACAGCGGCGTTGACTGCAGTCACCAGAATGTCTTTGGCAGCGGGTTACAAAGCGACAACACCGCCGATGGGCCAAAATATTCTTGTTTTTGATACATCAGGCACCCTCGTTCAGGATATTCCCTTGCCGCAAGGCAAAATGTTTGGCGCTGTGGACTGGGTGCATGGCATTGATATTGGTGCGCACGGGGATATCTACATAACAGATGTGATCGGTAACCATGCCCAGAAATGGCGGCGTGTGGAAACGGGCTTGTATTGAGAAGTGGCAATGCGCCTCTTTAGTTGTGTGCAGGGCAAGACGGATCAAGACATATGTTTGGAGTGAGCTGGGCTTTAGACAGGATAAGTCTGCTGAAACTGGCTTATATAACCGTGGGGTAAGAGTTGTCTGTTGCTTCACTTTATCCAAAATATTATTTCACATGGGGGTTGGAATATGATGACACAAGAGAAGAGGCCTGTGCCTCTGCAGCCTGACCTGACCCTGTTTTTATCTATGGCAGCTATGTTTATCTTCTGATGGATGCTTGCCCTAAGCTCGACCTGCCGCCCCTTAAGACCCATTATGACTGGATGTTGCGGATGGGCCTTGCCTCTGTCAGGTGGCAGCAACTGGTGTTCAACTGGGTGGGCCACCAACCCTCCATTCTGGGTAATCAGCTCCTTGAGGGCCTGCTCTCCCACGCAGAGACAACAAGGCCACTGATCCCCGCCATGCAGGGATAAATCCTATCTGTCGCTCACTCTGGCCGCCCCGGAGTTCGGGCGCAAGATATATGCAAACCTTGGCCATGCTTCAGGCGAGGCAGAAAATGTATTTGCCATTCTCTGGAATACCAGAGATTAACCCTGTTCTTTATCCCTCTGGCCCCGCAGGGCTTAAAAAGTCCCAAGGACAAAAATGTGTCAATATCTTTCTTCAATCTGATTTTTTCGATATACTGGCAGGGCTAGAACTTGTGAGGCTTTGGTCTGGGTAGCCTTTTTCTATGGCGGGAAGAAGCTGAAAGCTGTTAAGCGGAGGGTCTGCGTTGGGAGAAGGGCAGTACAATGCCAAATGAGGCACGGAGAAAAACAGCAGTGAAAGCGGCAGATGTAAAACATCTGAGCGACCATCCTGCTGCCTCTGTGTCCGAGCAAGCCAAGGCCACCCCCTATGGAATCAAAACACAGGACAGGGAGAGGCAGCGCTTTCTCGAAAACCTCTACAGTTCCTATTGGACAGATTTATGCAACTGGCTTCGCAGGCGTTATGGTGCCGGACCACCCGAACCCGAAGACATTGCCCAAACAGCTTTTGAAAAAATTGCAGCTCTAAAAGACATTAGCCACATCCGCTACCCGAAAACATTTCTATATTCCACGGCAATCAATACCGCCCTTACGGCCATCAGTTGGCTTGCCAGAACACGCAGGTTTGTGGATGACGAGCTAAAGCAGGTAACAACAGATGTGGATGAATTTGCTCCGGATCGAGTCTATTTAGCGAAAGAAGAACTGGATAGGGTGATGGAAAGGCTAGACAGGCTTTCCCCGAAACATAAGGAAATTGTGATACGCAGCCGTTTTTTAGGGCAAACACACAGGGAAATCACAGAAGAAACTGGCTGGAGCAATGCAGACATTTCCCGCCACCTGATGGCCGCGCTGACTGAAATGGAAGATGTGCTCAATAAATCTGACGCTACAGATCGGGAAAACTGACATGAACAAAGAGAAACAAACAGCAGAGCTTTGGCCAGAAGGGTTTTCCGAGGGCGGTGATAGCCGAACTCAAGCAAAAGAATGGCTGATTTATCTCTATTCCGGTGAGGCAACAGGCCCCGGCAAAAAAGCCTTTTCAGCCTGGCTACGCCAAAGCAAAGAAAACGCCTCTGCCTATGCAAGCGCTGAGAAATTATGGCGTGGTCTGTCTGAACCCGGCGGGGCAGGCTTCTTTGAGCCGGTGGCCGACATTGCTTCAACTGCTCAAATATCACCCCCTTCACGTTCAGGGCGACAAAACCGTGGTATAATAGCTGCCATAGCTATTGCCGCCATGGCGTTATTTGTTGCTGGTATGTCGTGGCTTCAGAGGGAGCCCGCAGTCATAACCGAGCAATACGCAAGTGAGCTGGCGGAAGTGAAGACAGTGATTTTGGCAGATGGCTCCCGCGTCACCCTTGACGCAGCCTCAGAGCTGCGCGCAACATTTTCCGGCGAAGAGCGCCATGTTTTCCTGAAAAGAGGGCGCGCTCATTTTGATATCCAGCCTGACTCTGACAGACAATTCGTTGTGGAAGCCGGAGGGACATTCATTCAGGTTCTGGGCACCAAATTTGACGTTCACACCCGGACAAACAATATTGAGGTCGCTGTTTTGGAAGGCCTAGTTGGCGTTACAAGTAACAACCAGACAGCTGAAATCGCCTCGGTGCGGCTCCGCCCAGGCCAACAGGTGCTGGCCCAGCATGATGGTTCACTGGGTAATGTTACAGCTATTGATATCAATGACATGCTTGCTTGGCAGGAAGGCAGGCTGGTTTTTGTGGATGAGAGATTGATTGATATCATCGCGGACATCAACAGATACCGTACAGATAAAATTTACCTGAAAGATGATACGCTGGCAGAAAGGCGCATTTCCATGGTGTTACTGTCTAGTGAGACAGATAGGCTTCTCACTGGCCTTGACGCAATGGCAGACGTGGAGGTTCGTCACAGAGGCGATAGAGTGATTGTTAGACCAGAAAAATCCATAAAATAGAAAGGGTTATGAGTTTTTCAGAAAAATGTTGGACGAAAATTCTTCCTGATTAGTCCAATCAATGAAGACCAAAAGTGGGGGGGGGCAGCAAAGGCTGCCGCCAAAACGAGGAGGTCTTCTGTTTGGAAAACAAATGATAGGGGAGAAAACACCATGAGTATATTAGCCAATAACGGCAATAGATCATGTGTCGGAAAGAAACACTCAACTGTTCGCAGGCGCACCTTGATGGGCATGACATCTGCACTAGCCATGCTGGTTTCCACATCGGTTATAGCCGCTGGTTCCGCTAATGGAGCTGAACAGGAAATAACACTCGAGAAAGCACCGCTGAATATCGCAATTGTTACCTTGTCCAAGCAGACAGGCATCCACATTTTTGCGCCGACTGATTTGGTCGGTGGCAAAATGGCAGCTCCGATCAATGGCATGATGACACCAGAGCAGGCCCTGATGGCTTTGCTGGCAGGCACCAATCTCGCATACCAGCGTGGCCCTGATGGCACTTATATCATTCAGGAGAAAGCCGACCCTGCAAGTGCGCCAACACAGGCAAATAACAATGGGGATAGCTCTTTCATTTTGGAAGAGATTATTGTTACGGCCACGCGCCGCGAAACAGGGATGCAAGATATCCCCATGTCCATCAATGCTTTCAGTGGTGAACGGATTAAAGAGGGGGGCGTCCAGAACTTGGTGGACCTGCAACAAATGGCAGCTGGTGTTCATGTCGCAAAAATCATTGGTACAACACGCGTGGCAATTCGAGGTATTGGCAGCAACCTGGATAGCGCTGGCGCTGAGTCAGGCGCGGCTGTGTACCGCGACGGTGTGTACCTTGCGCAGCGGACAGACCTTGGCATGGGCTTCTTCGATGTTGAGCGTATTGAAGTACTTAGGGGCCCACAAGGGACATTATATGGTAGAAATGCCACAGGTGGTGCTATCAGCATCATTTCTGGTAGACCAACATCAGAGTTTGAAGCTGGTGGCGAGTTAACCTACGGAAACTATGACCTTTTTCGCACAGAAGGTTATGTAAGTGGCCCGCTTTTAGGAGACAAAGTGCTTGCGCGTTTTGCCTTTGGAACGGGCGATAATGATGGCTATACACCCAATATTTACGATGGCAGAACATATAATAATGAAGACTATGCAGGGGCTCGTGCTTCCTTCACCTTTCTTCCAACTGACCGGCTAACTATTGATGTGAAAGCTGATGCGGCACGGGATGATGGCGTAACCCTTCTCACCGTAGCAAGAGGCAGGGCCAACCTACCAATAGGCTTTGAGGAGCTGGGCGGAATTCTACCCGAAGGTCGTGCTATCAACCAAAATAGCACCAATGCCAGCGACAAAGAAGCATGGGGGTTAAGCGGTCAAATTGAACAAGCTTTTGACACCGCAACACTGCGTTCTGTGACTGCCTATAGAAAGGTCACCACATCCAGCGCCTTTGATCTGGATGGTGGCGATGCTGACATTTTAGCAACCATCAACACCGCCGGTTTTAGACAGTTTTCTCAGGAAATAACCCTGGCATCAACTGGTGACAGTGACCTGAACTGGCTTTTAGGTGGATACTATTTTAATGGTCGGGAAACCGGTACATCTGAAGTTCCAATACCTGTATTGGGGTTCACAATTTTTGGTGAGATTGCTGGCATCAAAACCGATGCCTACTCCGGTTTCGCTGAAATCAATTA
Source organism: Kordiimonas sp. (assembly GCA_050289785.1). Classification (GTDB taxonomy): domain Bacteria; phylum Pseudomonadota; class Alphaproteobacteria; order Sphingomonadales; family Kordiimonadaceae; genus Kordiimonas. The sequence continues at coordinate 1,716 of JBNKGK010000026.1, read as the reverse complement.
TATGGCGGTGGAAAACCTGACCTTAACAGTTGGCGGCCGCTTTTCTTATGAGAAGAAATCAATAGATCAATCCTCCAGCACAGCAGGCTCAGAAACTCTTGAAGATAGCTGGAACAACTTCTCTCCATCGGCCTCACTTCATTATGACATTAGTGATGACATCAGCGCCTATACGACGTTCAGCAAGGGATTCAAAGCTGGTGGCTTTAACGCTGCAGTTTTTCAGGGTCGGGCATATGAACCAGAGAAAGTGACAAACTATGAGTTTGGCCTGAAAACGTCTTTATTAGATGGCCGATTGCAGGCAAATCTTTCTGCCTTTTACATGGACTATTCCAATCTGCAGGTTCTGGTTCGGCGGCTCGGCCCCGGAGGCACAACCATTAATGCTGTTGATAATGCAGCATCAGCCATCATTAAGGGCATTGAATTTGATTTTGTTGCAAGGCCGACAGACCGTTTAAAGCTGGATGGGAACCTGGCATATCTGGATGCAACATTTGATGAATATCTGGCCAATGACAGGCACCGGGGAAATGAAGCCTTTGATGTGTCAGGAAACCAGATTCCCAATGCACCAGAGTTCTCCTTTAATCTGGGTGTCACTTATGATCAACCAATTGGGGATTGGGGGATCGCACGGTTGCATGGTGATTATGCCTATTCTGGCCGTATCTTCTTCTCACCGTTCGGTTTTGACAGTCCACTGGAATCCCAGAAAGCCTATAGCCTCGTGAACGCCAGCATCGCGTTGGAACCAAATGATAGTGTGTGGCGTATCAAGGCCTGGGTTAAAAACCTGACAGATGAGCTTGTCGCGGGCAGGGTTGCTGAGGTGCCCCCCGGAGGCCTCACTGGCCCGCTACAGTCTATCGCTTACCAAACACCGCGCACCTACGGCGTGACTGTAAGCTTCACTTTCTAATCAGAAAAACCGGGATACAAAAGCGACCATTGCCAACAGGGTTTTTTGTATCCCGGTCCCATAAAAATATAGCCAGTTCATGACAGTCGGGAGCTTAACATGCATCGCTTTTTCATCACATATCTGCAAAAAACAGGGCTTGCTTTGATGATGGCCTTTGGCCTCAGTTTCTTCGTCGCCGCCCAGGAAGCACCTTTCTATATGCCGGAGGACATGACACACCTTATTGCGTCAGAGTATGTTGATCAAACCTTTGCTATTCAGGTTGTTCAGCCCATTCAGCGGAAAGACGGCTCGGAACGTTTTCCTGTTCTGTATGTGACAGATGCCAATATGAATATGGGCGCCTTCCATGACATGTCGCGTTCCATGCAGGCGAGCGGATTGACAGAAAGGTTTATCCTTGTCGGCATTGGCTATCCGAAAGACCAAGCATTGCAGGCTGGTATCAGAAGGGCTCGGGATTTAAGCAAATTGCCTGAACCAATCCGTTCCATTGTTGTCGGCGGCATTAAAAACGCCCCGCCCTCTCTCATTGAAGGGGCAGAACGGCCTGAAATAGACAAACTGCATGATGGCGCTGATGATTTTCTGGCTTTCATTCATCAGGAGCTTATCCCCTATATTGATGCCACCTATCCTGTAAAGCCGAATGAACGCGCCTATTTTGGCTATTCAGCAGGGGGCCGTTTTGGCTGGTACACTCTTTTCAACCGCCCCGAGACGTTTAACCAATATATTATCGGCAGCTCCGCCGTTTCTTTTCACGGTCAAGATGTCATGGTGGCTCA
>JBNKGK010000025.1:0-18347 GCA_050289785.1 Kordiimonas sp. | reverse complement strand
ACACTGGCATAGAGGGTCATATCATCTGTCGGCGTGTAATCCAGCGCCAGGCGCGGCGTGAATGCATCCCAGGATTTTTTGCCTATCGTGAAGCTTGTTCCGCCATAGGCCATATCCATTTCATGAAATTTCTTGGTATCCCGTGTGTAGCGCGCCCCAACGGAAATACGGAAATCATCACTCAGACGATAACGCCACTGGGTATAAGCAGCATAGGATTCCAGATCCTGATTAATATCCACAACAAACTCACCCTGTTGGATGTCTAAGGCCGGGATAGCAATATCAAGCCCCTGCTTGCCGTCACTTTGCAGATATAGCGCGCCCAGAATAACATCCAGTCTGTCGGTGAGATCCGCGGCGAGGGTTAGTTCCTGACTGAACTGCTGCGTGTGCAGGGGTGGCCCTTTATAAAAGGGTGCAGTTACTGCTATCGTTCCATCAAAATCATCAAAACGAGACTGCTTCCAGGATACATAACCGGTGTGCGAGGAAAGGTGGGTGCTGTCCCCCAAATCCCAATCCAGCCGCAGAATGGCTTTGTAGCTTTCAGTTCTGCTGGTATTAAACCATTCAGCCTGATATTCCATTTCTTCCCAGTCAAACCCCGGCACACCCTGTTCCTCAGCAAAGCCTGGCTGGTCTGGTCGGGCGGGGCCGAGGTCCAACCCCGAAACAGGCGAGGCCCGATCAATCATACCTTCAACAAGCAAATAGGCTTCCAGGGTGTCGCTCAGTTTGGCAATAAAGGAAGCTCGGCCCTGCACCTTGTCTGAACCGTTGTGGCGTTCATCCCTGAAGGTATTGTGAATATAGCCATCGGCACGGTCGCTGCGAACAACAAAGCGGCCCAGTAGCTTGTCCCCGAACAGCGGGCCACTGACATAGCCTTCCAAGTCCATCCTGTCATAATTGCCCACAGTTGCCTTGAGCCCACCTTCAAACTCCTCCGTAGGCTTCCGGGAATGGATATTGATAGCACCTCCGGTAGCATTACGACCGGAAATTGTGCCCTGAGGGCCACGAAGAACTTCTACCCGCTCAACATCCAAAAAATCCGCGTCAAACATAAACTGGCTGGCGAACGGTATGCCATCCTGCACAATGGTAACCCCGGTTTCCGCCACCACATTGGTTAAAGCATTCCCAACACCTCGGATAGACACATAAGTATCTACAGCCCCTTTGCCGAACTGGAGGCTTGGTGAAAGCTGCTTCAAATCGCTAATGCCCGTTACACCAGCCCGCTCCATCCGGTCCCCCGAAAAGGCCGAAATCGCAATCGGAATATCCTGCAGGCTTTCAGCCCGCTTTTCCGCTGTCACGATAATTTCCTCAAGCACGAAGGAGACACCCTTGTCACCCGCGGCGGCGCCACTGGCATCCGCCTCGTCATTCGCCTTCATCACAATAATGGAGCCATTATCCCGGCGGCTATAGGTCAGGCCTGTGCCCGCCAGTAACCTGTCCAGCGCATCAGACAGGTCCATCTCTGCCGTGAAACCGCTGACCATACGGTCAACCAGCACGTCCTGTGGCACAATAATGTTGGTGTTAGCCTGCTTAGAAACCTCCACAAGCGCATGGCCAAGAGGCTGAGCCTGAATGTTGAAGCTGGTTTTATCACCCGCCTGAACCTGTGGTGCAGAAGCAATTAAAACCGTAGCCAAAGCAAATGATGAAACTGTTTTCATAAAATTATTTGCGGGCGTGCCCAATTTTCTAGTTTTCCCGGTTACCATATGTATCCTCCCTGGGTTTACGAACCGTTACCAGAGAGGGGAAGAATTTTTATCTGATCTTCCGCCCCTCTGAAACCCAGACGCATGGCCACATCAAATCGACGGAAAAGTATCAAAAAAATTTCAGAGATAAATAACAAAAGATGACAAATGCTTTATCCGCCCTGCCTCACAGTCAGATAAATAGCACCGTCCGCCCGCTTGTTCGCCACCACAGGCAAAGCCACCGTGAGCGTATCGATCAGCACACCTATTTCATCTGTTTTGAAAGAACCGGTAAGGCGCATATCAGCCATTGCCACATCATCTGCAATAATATCATTGGCAAAATAACGCCGCGCATCCGCCAGCACGTCAAACAGGCTGGCATTATAAAAGTCAAGCCGGCCTTCCCGCCACTCAGCAATGGCGGAGGTGACAGGCTGTGGCATGGCAAGCTCTTCACCCGGCTTCACAGAAAGGGTGGTACCTGCCTGCATTTCCTGTGCTGATGCACCATCACCCACCGATACTTTCACACGCCCCTCAGCCACATCCACACGGGTGGCCGCGCCCCCCCGCCGCACATTGAAAGCAGTACCCAGCACCTGTATTTCTGCTTCACCACTTTTTACAACGAAGGGCGTACCAGCACTATTTGCCACATCAAAATAGGCTTCCCCAGCCTCTAAACTGATCAGCCGCATATCGCCGTTAAAAGCCACATCAATAGCCGAGCGCCCTCCGAGAGTGACGAGAGAACCGTCCTCCAATGCAACCTCACGGGTTTGCCCCGCTGCTGTGCTATAGCTCACAGACGTTGGAACAGGTGTTTCCAGTGGCAAAAGGTATACAAGCGCCAAAGCACATGTGGCTGCCACAGGTATCCAGAGCCATGATTTGAAAGAACTCCAGGTTTCTCCCAGGCTTTCCCTCCAAAGCACGACCCGCTCCCGCCAGCTAAGATGATCCAGAGGTTCCAGGTCAGCGAAGGCCTGCTTGTCTGCAAGGCCGCCCCATAATTTCTCCAGTGTTTCCAACGCCTCCATATGGGCCGGATCGGCCATTTGCCATGTGGCAAAATCCTGCCAGGCCCTGGCATCCATATCATCCAGCTCCTGACGCAACAGCCAGGCCCGCGCTTCATCAGCCACCTGTTTGGCTCTTGTTTCTTCTGCAGGGTGAAGAGGTCCAGACATATGTGCTTTGAGCTTGCTCATTGATCATCCACCTTTTTCATGATGACCTCCAGCTCCTCAAGCGCTTTGTATATGTTAGTTTTGACCGTACTTGCAGGCACGCCCATTCGGCGCGCAATCTTTGCCGCAGAAAGGCCGTGCAAACGGTTTAACAAAAGAACACGACGTCTGAACCTTGGCATTTTTTCAAGTTCGATTCGCACAGATGAAAGCGCCTCCTTACTTAACAAGACGCGTTCAGCTGTTAAAACGTCGATAAAATGATCTGTATTGGTGCGTTTTTCTGCTTCTACATGGCGGGCGCGCGTTTGTTCGTGCCGCTTTCTGGAAATGGCAACATTGTTGGCCATACGCCACAAAAAGGCGCGCGGATTGCTGATATTTTCAATGTTCTCGAGCGTGGAAAACTTGCTGAAAACATCCTGGGCAATATCTTCAGGCTCGGGCGGGCCCATACCAAAACTGGCTTTTATATGCAGGCATAAATCCTGAAAATAGCGCTGGTACAAACCTGCAACAAAAGCCTTTCCCACAGGCAAAGGCTGCTGCCTGCCAGGCTCATGAACCGGCTTTTTATCAAGGCTTTTATGCATCTCACCCACATCGCTTATTTAGAGATACGTTCCTGGCTATTATACACCGAGCTTGATAAAAAGATAGATTCTTGACGACGAGAAGAGACCGGGGCCCGCCTTCAGGCCCCAGGCAGCGTGGATGAGGCGATATCAATCCGCCCGTCATAATAGCAGTTCACATCGGCAATAATCTCTTCAAGGCTTGCCTGCCGGTACCCCAGTCTCCCTTGCTGCCACATGCCAATGGAAGAGGGGAAACATCACCAAGCTTGGCGGCCCCTATGGTACAAACAGGCAAGGTCCTTGTCACACAAAATGAAAAATGGCTCCAGCACAGCCATGCTGAAGCCATCGTCTATGTTTGCCGTTTCGCTGAAAGCCTAGAATTTATACGCCAGACTGATGCCATACATGCGCGGAGCGCCAAGTGCCCCCTTCCTTGTCGCTGTCCCCGCAGGAAGAAGGCCACCTGAGTCCGCAGTCATATTTGTGAAGTACCGCTTGTCAAACAGATTACGGCCAAAGGCCATAACACTCCATCGTCCATCCTCACTCTCGATAGCGGCATGAAGGTTCAACAGACCGTAAGAACCTTGCGACACGAGTTCATGATTGAAGTAGGTCCAGAAGACATCGCTCTGCCAAGTGTAGTCCGCCCCAAGCACCCCAATAAGGTTGTCGGTGAGCGGCTTCGTATATTCGCCGCTTATAGAGAATTTCCATTCAGGCGCCCGCGGCAGACGGTTGCCGGAAAGGTCACGCTCCCCCAATTCGGGAAAGATGTTGTCATTACTGCGCAACTCGGTGAATTCTGTATCAAGCCAAGCACCAGCAAAACTCAGGCGAAGTGCATCCGTTACAAGCGCGTCCAACTCCAGCTCCAACCCAAGAATTTCCGCACCGCTTGCGTTTTCGACTGTAGGCAAAGGGCCCAGAAAAATTGTCTGCTGGATATTGGTGTAATCCATGAAGAAGGCAGCACCGGAGAGCCTGAGACGATCATCGAACAGGCTTGCCTTGGCACCTGCCTCATAGTTCCATACATATTCGGGATCAAACGCATCCACTCCGCCCGTGAAATTATTGAACCCACCGGATTTGAAGCCCCGTGACACGCTGGCATAGAGCGTCAAGTCATCTGTCGGCGTATAGTCGATGGCAAAGCGCGGCGTGAAGGCTCGCCAGGAGTCACTGACGCGGACCGCAACCGGCACAAAGATAAGCCCATCCTCACGGTAATCCTTTTCGTCCAGAGTGTAGCGCGCCCCGGCGGTGAGTCGCAGTTTATCCGTCACGCGATAGCGCAACTGTGTATAGGCCGCCCAGGAATCGAGGACCTGATGCTCATTGATGTCAAATAATCCCGCTGGCACAATACCGTCTGTTCCTTCCGCGTAAAGGGGCTCATCGGAATTGCTATGCAGATAGAGCGTGCCAAGGAGGAGGTCCAGTCGGTCGGTCAAATCCGCCGCCAAGGTCAGTTCCTGGCTAACCTGCCATACATTGAAATCCACGCCATACGGGAAAGCGGCAGGAGCGGGAAAGCCGCAATAAGAGAGCCTGATGCCGTCACAATCATAGGTCTGATGCAGATCAAACGAGATATAGCCCGTCGTCGAGGTAAGCGTTGCTGTTGGCACTATATCCCAGGTCAATTTCATGGTCGCGCCAAATTGTTCCTTGTCCGTTTCATGCCTTACATCAGACTCAAAGGTGAGGTCTTCGAGGTTTGGGCCAGGCACACCCAAAAATTCTGCGGAGAAAGGCATATCCGGGCGGGCACGCCCCCCCAGAATCAGTCCGTTGCGGGTCGAGCGATCCTTTATCCAGTCAAGGATCAGCAGCGCCTCGATATCGGGGCTCATATCCGTCAGAAAAGATGCCCGGGCGTGAGTCTTGTCCCTTGTGTTGAGTTCCTCATTCAGGAAAGTGTTTTTTAGCCAGCCATCGGCCTGGTCGGTGCTGAAGGCGAATCGGCCCAAAATACCGCTTTCACCGATCGGGCCGCTGAGATAGTGTTCCATCGCATAGCGGCTGTAATTGCCGAGCGTGGCCTTGATTCCCGCTTCGAATTCTTCCGTCGGCAGATTCGAATGAATATTGAGTGCACCGCCTGTAGCATTACGACCACTAATCGTGCCCTGCGGTCCTCGTAACACCTCGACCCTATCAACATCAAGAAAATCAGCATCGAGCATGGATAATTGCGACAGCACAACGTCATCCTGCGAGACGGTAACACCGGATTCGCCCCCGATATTATAGACCTCCGTACCAATACCACGCACACTGATGAATGTCTGCGGACCGTCACTACCGACCTGAATGCTGGGCGAAATCTGCTGAAGGTTCGCGATCGACACTGCCCCTGCCCGCTCCATCCGGTCCCCTGAAAAAGCCGAAATCGCAATTGGAATATCCTGCAGGCTTTCAGCCCGCTTTTCTGCGGTTACAATAATTTCCTCCAAAACAAAAACATTGCCCTGCTCGTGCTCTACATTCAGATCATCAGAGCTCTGAGCACCACTTTGGTTGCCCGCTTTCACAACGACAAAATCATCTGATTTGAACTCATACACAAGGTTAGTGCCTGCAAGCGCTGCCGTGAGCGCTTCTGCGAGAGACTGAGTGCCCTGTATGGCGGGGGACTGTGTCTGGCTTGCCACTTCTGGCGCAAAAACAATCTGCACAGAGGCCGCCTTGGCTAATTCAAAAAGCGTTTTGTCTGTTCTGTCCGCAGCAATTTCAAACGCATATTCCTGCCCGGCACTGGCAGACAGGGTGGCCAGTATGGCAAAAGCAGAAACAAGCCCTGCCTTGCAGACCGTTTTATTAGCCAGCTTTCTGGCCATAGCTGTTGGTGTTTTATTGAGGCTGATGGTCATTATTTTCTCCCCTTGAGAGCCCTGTTATGCGCAACGCTTCCCGTGTTGCTTTTAGTAGAACGACTGGGCCTCATCCCCCCTCAATAAAAATGTTGATAATTCTCATAATTATATGAATTTTCTTAATTTTTTATAACTTACGGCTGTGCCACTGCCTCCCCCAGAAGCACATATCTGTCCGGATAACGTGTCACCTCCAGCGGGAAAACATCCTCAAGCCCTGCCAGCACCAGATCAATATTCACAAGCTTGAAGGAGCCGCTGATCGGCATGTTCATAATCGTTGTATCCTCAATTAAAATCTTTTTAGGACTGTGGCGATTGATTTCCCCCACCACGCGGTAGAGAGGCTCATTATCGAACCGCACATAGCCGGCCAGCCAGTTTTTGACCCGCTCGATATCCTGCGGTGTTTCCTGAACGACTGGGGCACTGCCCTGCCGAAAGGTGGCCCCCACGCCAGCGCGCAATATTACGGCTTCTACACCTGATGTGCCCGCTGGCCTATCCAGCGCCTTTTCACTGACACCAACGGCCCCATCAAGAACCACCACTTCCACCTGTTTACCAGTGCGGAACACATTAAAGCTGGTGCCAAGAACAGTCACCACATGCCCCCCCGCTGAAACGGAAAGCGGGCGCTTTGCCTCCTTCACCACATCGAAATAAGCCTCGCCATACTCCAGAACAATTTGCCGACTATGCTTGCCATAATCCACCCGCACACGTGTGCCAGTGTTCAGGGTTATTTTGCTGCCATCTGCCAAATCCACCACCTGCTGTTCCCCCACTGCCGTTTCATAGGCTGTGGTTTCAGGGGCAACAGGCCAGAAACTTTTCAAGTTGGCCCCAAAAGGCAAGGCAACCAACAGCAGCACCGCCGCGATAGCCAACCAGCGCCCATAGCCTTTGCGCTTTTCAGGCTCACTCGCCGCGAAGGCCATAATATCGGGGTCTTCCCCCAGGTCAGCCGTATCATCCCAACAAGCAAGTGCCAGATCATATTCACGCTGATGCTGTACGCCGGCCCGTAGCCAGTCATGCAATCTGGCTTCTTCTTCTGCGGTCATGTCACCCGAATAGAGACGCGCCACAAACCAGGCCGCCTGGTCGCTTATCTCATAATCCGCTGATGGTGTTTGCTCATTCATCTAACCTGTTCCCATTTACCGAGGCCCGGTTTTGCGCCGCATTTCCGCCAGCGCCTGCATCACGTGTTTTTCAACCATGCTGACAGAAATTTTCATCTCTTCCGCAATCTCGCGGTAGCTGAGGTTGCGAACCCGGCTGAGCACAAAAGCCCGGCGGCAATTCGCTTCAAGCCCCATAATCACTTTTTTGATCGAGTGCAGTTCCTGCCTTGACGCGAGAACAGCCTCTGATGACGGCCTCTCATCCTGCAGGATATTTTCTTCCACGTCCTGAAGATTTGCCTCCCGCCGGATGGCATCACGCTTGTGCATATCGCGAATAAGATTGGTCGCCACCGAAAACAGATAAGAGCGTGTGCAGGCCTGCCCCTGAGAAAATTTCTCATCCAGATTTGTCAGGCGAGCCAGACGCAGAAATGTTTCCTGCACCAGATCTTCATAATCGGGATGATTGGCCAGCCGGGCACGCAAAAAGCGCCTCAGCGCCGTTTCATGATCCCGTATCACGCTGTGTAATACGGCCCCATCTGCCCGGCGCCGCTCAGAGAGATGGATCACTTTGGGCGTATTTCCGCTCATCTCCGGTGCCTGTTTGAGAGTTCTATCCTGTTAGTATAACAGTCGGCAGACACAACCCCTCAATAAAAGTTGCAAATTTTTTAGGGCAAAAGCTGACAGCACGATACAATATGAGTACTTATTTTCTGTTTAGTGAAAAATTTACCATAATTAAAAAATTTTAATTCCAGCTATAAGCAAGCTCGCTGAGCGAAGCTTTTCTGATCTGCTTCCACATTATATAAAGCAAACAATATCAAGAAAAAACCGAGTATTGGTATTATCAACCCGCATAATAGACTTCTTCCCAACGCAGCTCCGCCATTAAACCCCTGAGCAACAAAAGTATCACTGATAATTCCAAGGATATAAGGCGCCAAGGCTATACCCACCATGTTCACGGTTAAAATACAAAGGGCAGAAATAGTTGCACGCCCGCGCGGTATCATCAGGTCGTTCAAGGTGGACATCATCGGATTCCATGAAAAGGCTAATGATAAAGAATATAAAAACACACATCCATATGCCATATAGATTTGGGTAACCATGATCAGCCCAAAATGCGCTAAAATCATAAAGGATACGCCGACCAGCAACACATAAAGCTTGCCCCTACTTGTGCGTTTTTTTAGAAAATCAGCTGTCAGTCCCCCCAAAAGCAGGCCAGTAACACCTGTGAAAACACCTCCAATGCCGACTATAGAACTAACCTCGGAGATACTTACACCGTGATATCTTAAAAAATAGGGTATTGTCCAAAAGCTGATACCAAACGTGAAACAAACTAGCGCCATACCCGTAATGGTCAAAACAAGTGTTTTGCAATGGAATATAAGCCGCCAGATTACCGGGTCACGATCAGCGAGCCCCTGAGCCCAGGAAACCAAAGCGTAAAGACCGATACCAAGACCGGCCAACTGAAGAACCGCACCACCCAAAACACATAACAGACCCATCACGAGAAAGATGCTAGCCGCAACTGCGATGTTAAGGCTTATCAGTTGGCGCTTCTTTTCTGACTTTGAAAAAACCCACAAATTCACAAATGGCAGCATCCCAAGCAAAACCGTAACAGCTTCTTTTAAAGGTTGATGTCCGTCCTCGGGCTGAAAACTGTTATCATACTGTCCTCGAATGGGTTCCTTTAACCTCGACACCAGGATAGCAACGAGCAGACCAGGCAATCCAACGATAAGAAACGCCGCTTGCCAGCCTTTTAGCCCCAGCGGGGCTTGAGCCGGGTCTGGCCAAAGCTGGACCCAGGTAGTTAAAATTAATCCCCCAAAGAAGATACCAAGCCCAGCACCGATGGCACTACCACAATCAAAAATGGCTAAAACTGTTGTACGAACCTTAGGAGGAAAATAATCATATAATAGGGAAATAGCCGCTGGCGTAGAACAAGATTCACCTACACCAACACCAAAACGACATGCAGCCAAAGAAGTAAACCCGCGAGCAAAGCCGGTAAGCACAGTCATTATACTCCAACAGCTTATCCCTGCGGCAATGAGTTTGCGGCGACTGCCAGCATCTGCAAAACGCCCAAAAGCCATACCAAATATTGAATAAAAAATTGCAAAAGCGGCACCACCCAAAAAACCGAGTTCTGCATCCGTGAGAGCAAGGTCTGCTTTTATATCCTCTAATAAAACGCCCATAATGGAACGATCCATAAAGTTCATCAGGTTTACGAGAAACAAAACAGACAGTGCATATTTGGCACAGGAAGTAGCTTTAGGGGTTTTTGGCTGGGCAAAAGACGAACACGCCTCACCTTTTCCCAAAGACAGTTGTTCTGCCTGAGAGGTCATGGCATTGCTCCTTATAGTATTTATAGTTTCGCCATGGCTATACTCGCAGCGGTCAGAGCTCTGTCCACATCCGCATCTGTATGCATGATGTTGAGAAAACATCTATCCGGCGCAAAACTGACATTTTGATCCCGCATCAGCTGCCAGAATTTAAATGTCATTCCGCCATCTTTGTCTTTGGCATCTGTTCTTGAATATTGAATGTGATCAGGATGAACACCAAACAGCAGACTAAAGACCCCTGTATGTCCCTGCAACCTCAGAGGAATAGACCTCTGCTGTGCAAGATCGCCAAGCCCACCCATTAACCTTTTCTGTACTCTGGCAATTTGATCATAGGCTGCGCCATTATCACGCTCCAATATACTAATGGCTGTTCTGGCACCACATACTGAAAGAAAGTGCCCCATATAAGTACCAGGACAAATAGTTTTACCTTCTTTCAGCACATCCATAAATTTTGCTTTACCGACGACTGTAGAGATAGGCATCCCACCGCCAACAGCTTTGCCAAGAGTTGTCAGATCCGGTGTTACACCGAAAAGCCCTTGAGCGCTATTCAGTCCAACCCGAAACCCTGTCATCACCTCATCAAAACACAATAAAATGCCATATTGATCACACAGGTCACGCACTTCCTGTAAATAGCCCGACCGAGGATAACGGCCTCCGGCATTACTTGCGTAGGCTTCCATTATAATGAGGGCAATCTGATCACCACATGATGCTAAAGTTTCCTTCAACATTTCAATGTTATTCCACTCTATCATGAGCGTGTCATTGCCTGCACTTGGGCCTCGCCCCAACGTGGCATATTTTTGTGGTACAACATGAGGCCTACCTTCACCTTCCCCAGCCATATCATGACCATAGACATTATCTATCCAGCCATGATAATGATCCTGAAACTGCAAAACATAACGTCGCCCCGTGTATGACCTGGCAATACGTAGCGCCACCTGAACAGCCTCGGTGCCCGAGGTGGCCAGTTTGACACGCTCGGCGCAGGGAATATGTGTGGTTAGTTTTTCCGCAAGTACCACATCGTTTTCAGCAAAGCCGAAAAGCCCCCCAACACATAAGGCTGACGCCTTTAAGTGCCCGGTTAGGGCCTCAACATACTCCGGATGATTATGCCCCAATATATTCGGGCCCTGAGCACCGGAAAAGTCCAGATATTCTGTACCATCAACATCCCAAATTTTTGTTCCTTTTGCACCGGCAACAACAATACGCATTTGCTCAGGAATAGATTTAATATTTGTATGGCCTGCAGGGAAATATTGATAAAATTTTTCTCTTAATCCCGGACTTTGGATAAGCTCCATTTCCATCTGGATTTACTCCTTCTACATTATAAGGGGAGAGGGATTCCAATATTTCTACTGGAATCCATTGCTGTTGATCAGAAGGTATAACTAACCGATACGCCGTAGGTTCTTGGAGGAATATAATAAGAGCCTGCCGGAGCACCAGTTAAGGCAGATGCCGACTGGAACTTCCCTATCAAAGCTTCTTTATCTGTGAGGTTTTTCCCCCATACGGAAAAACGCCAATTTTCCTCCGCATCCTCGAAGGTCAGGGATGCATTAAGAAGCCCAAAACCAGGCTGAGATAAAAAGTTATTTTCGAATGGGTTGAAAAATACTCTGCTACGATAGGCATATTCGCCGCGTAACTTTGCTTGCCCCCAGGCACCAACATCTGTCTGGTAATTCAGGCCCACGCTTGCTGCCCATTCAGGGGCATTAAGCATTCTGAACCCGCCAGCATTAAAGGCTGCTCCACGCAGAACATCATCAGCTCCAGGCCAATCCTCAAACTTTGCATCCAGATAAGACAGCGCCCAGTCCAACTTGATCTTATCTGTTGGATAAGCTTCCCCGTCAAACTCCACGCCTTTAATCGTAGAGCTAGCTGCATTTTGCAAAATAGTTTCGGGAATTAACGTTATTGGATTTGTTGTCTGCACCAACACCTGAAGGTCTGAATAATCCATATAGAAAGCAGAAATATTGAACCTGAAGCGCCCTTCATACAGAGAGGTTTTTAAACCAGCCTCATAATTTGTAACGCGTTCTTCACCAAAAGCAGGTTGGTCAACGCCATTAAAACCACCCGACTTAAAGCCACGGCCAATAGTCACATAACCGGTCACATCATCAGTTATAGCGTAAGTCAGAGCAGCTTTAGGAGTGAAGGATGCCCAATTATCATTTTCAGGAGCAGAATCCACTCCCCCGGAAGATTCGACAATAGTCTTATCCTCATAACTATATCGAGCACCAAATGTAGCTGTCAGTTTATCCGTAATGGCATAATTGGCTTCACCGAAGGCGGCATAAGCATTACCCTTCAGAACCGGGGTACCATAATCAATTGTAATACCGAGAGAGGGTAAAGGAATGCTGCCAAATGATGATTGCTTATTATAAAAATAATAGGCACCAACCACCCAGTCCAGACGGCTTTCACCCGCTGACGTTAAGGTGATTTCTTGTGAAATCTGTTTTGCTTGTCGCTGTAGCTCATCAATATAAAAAATACTCTGATCGGTTCCATCAAATTCGATAGCATGAAAAAAACTGTGCTTCCGATACGCCGAGAGGGTATTGAGAACCATAGTACCCAAATCCCAGCTTGCCTTTAAACTACCCCCCCATGTTTCTTTCTCGTTGATATTATCATTATTGTAGTTCACCCGCCTGCCTGTTGGCAGAACACTACCCATTATTTCTCCGACTAAGGGAGCACCACTAATACCGCGCGTATAAATATATGTGGGCACACCGTGATCACGCACAAAATCCACTGCTGCATCTAAATCAAAGCGATCCGTAACTGCATAGCTAATTTTTCCCCTAACCGCCGCAAAGTCAGAATTATCAAGAGCCACACCATCGTATAGGTTCGGCGTATAACCATTATGGTCTCTTGTCTTAAAAGCAACTCGTGCTGTTAATTTTTCACCAACCACGGGACCACTGACATAGCCTTCTGTTTCTACAAGCGCATAGTTACCAAAAGTGACTGTGCCGCCTGCTTCAAACTCGGCTGAGGGGCTTTTGGTAATGATATTCACAGCCCCTGCTGTTGCATTTCTTCCATATAGAGTGCCTTGCGGGCCCCTTAGTACTTCAATCCGCTCTATATCTAAGAATGCACCACCTATTTCGGTTTGCTGGGCCAAATAAACACCATCTATGTGTACTGCAGCCGCAGACTCAGCACCTTCAATAAAAGAGTTATTACCCACCCCCCTAATAGCAATCTGGGTTGTTCCCGTATCATTGAGTACGTGTACACCTGGAGCAATAAATTGTATGTCCCGAAGGTCATTAATACCACTTTCTTTTAAACGCTCCCCACCATATGCCGTCACAGCCATCGGGATATCCATCAGACTGGCTTCCCTGCGGGTGGCTGTAACAATAATTTCTTCCAGTACGAAGGTGTTGTCCTGAGTGTCCGCCTCTGCTTCAGCCACCGCACCATTATCCATACGCTCTGATGCCTGAATAACCACCGTGGTTTCATTGATGAACTGATATTTAAGGCCGCTACGCGACAGCAGGGTTTCCAACGCCGTCTTCAAATCACCTTCTGCCGTTACACCACCCGCGCTCAGGCCCTGCACCAAACTGGTTTCAAAACCGACCTGCAGGCCAGATTGCTCTGAAAATTCCCTTAAGGCCGAGGCCAGAGGTTGTGGCTCAATGGTAATGGCTGCCGCTTGTGCTTCAATGGCAAGGCTGGAAACCGATAGCCCCAGCAAAGCTGCCAGTTGCAGCGGCTTTTTACCTAATCGATATGATTTCATCATCCCTTATCTCCCTGTACTTTCCCGTGGGACATGTTTGCTGCCCACACAGACAAGAGTGATGTTTCAATTTTTTTGCCACCTGGTTTTTTCAAAAAATTTCTCTTCGTTCATTATAGAACGCTTACACCATCAATATTATGGCTGACGATCAGACAAGATAACCGTGCCATCAGCCACACGCTTCACCGCTGCAATGCCTGTGGCTTCCAGAAACTGGGTGAAGGACAGATTATCATCCGCACTGAAAGCACCGCTTACCTTGCGCTTGGCTACACGGTCACTTTCAATCCTGATTTTCGCTTCATTATACAGGTTAAATTCCTTCACTACAGCCGCCAACGGCCAGCCCTCAAACAAGAGGCGCCTGTCGCGCCAGGCTGTCACCTGCCGCATGTTCGCCGCCACCACATGCAGGGCAGGGGCCGCGGCCATCACACTTGTTTGCTGCCCCACCTTCATTCTAACAGGCGCAAAACCCTGAGGCAAAGCCCCCTCCTTATTCGGGGCCACCTCAACGATGCCCTGGGTCACTGTCACCACTGTTTCCTGCCCTCTTTTCCGCACATTAAAGGCCGTGCCCACCGCCTGAATGGAGGCATCACCCGTGCGCACAAAAAAGGGCCGCCCAGAGTCTTTCGCCACATCAAACAAGGCTTCCCCTTCATGTAGGGTCACCAGGCGCTCCCCATAGCTATACTGCACCTCAATTGTTGAATAGGCATTTAACCTGACAATAGAACCATCCTCCAGAGGGAAAGACTGCTGCTCCCCTAGGCCAGTGCTATATGTTTTGGAAGAGGGGTTAAATGCCATGAAACTGACAGACATCACTGCCAGAACAAACACCGCAGCAACAGCCCACCCAAGCCATTTTACACCTGCTTTATCGTCTGTGCCCTCCTTAAGAGGGGTCGCCTGACTGCCCTCTCCCACACGCAAGGCAATAATATTAGTGTTGCCATCATCGGCCCTTGCCAAATCAATCAGCTCATCCGCTGTAGGCAGCTCTGTCATATCCCGAATATCCGTTTCCAGAACGGCCAACTGAAGATATTCTCGCACATGCTCGGCCGAGCCTGACAGCCAATCAGCAAAAGCTTCTTTATCCTCCTGGCTAAAATCCGCGCCCTGCACACGCACAAACCATTCTGCCGCATCGTCAGTTATTCGGTCACGGTGGTATGTTGGTCCCTTCATCGTCATCCTTCACACCTGTCAGCTTCTATTTGTCGCCTTAACTTTTTCCTGCAATGTGCCAGGCCCGTGGCCAGATATTTTTGCACCATCGACCGAGAGAGGTTCAGCTCTGCCCCAATTTCCTCTTGTGTCAGACCATCACGCCAATAAAGCAAGGTCACGGCCTGGCATTTGGGTGATAAATCTGACATGGCCTGCTTGATATGACGTAATCTGGTCTTGTGAGCCATCACCTCTTCCGGTGTTGGATCATCGATTTCAAGGCTATCCAGATCCACATCATCCTCAACAGTAAGGCGTTTACCTGCATAGATTTCATAGATGAGGTTTTTGGCAATACGGAACAGATAGGCCTGTGGGTGTTTCAACAGGTCAAACCTGTCTATGCGTAGAAGGCGCAGATAAGCCTCCTGCGCGATATCGCGCGCGTCATCGTCATTGTGAAGGCGCGCACCAATATAACGCTGCAGCCGATCACTATGATCAACAAACAGCTGATATATTCTGGTGCGTTGACTGACCTTCGCCACTGAATGGCCTTCCCACTCATTAGGTTAAACAGAGTACCACATTACCTTAGAGTGTCGGGCGCAAATTTTTGCCACCAAAAAAATGAAATTTTTTCCCGGCTTATGGCTTGCTGGCTTTTACTGGGTATTTAATGCGGGCTATCCGGTCACCAAGGCCAACCCCCATATACAGATACTCACCTACCTGAACGGTCACCGTCGCTTCGCCAAATGGCGTGCTTCCATCATGCCAGAACAAGCTTTCAAGCTGCATACTGAGCGGATCAAGCGCCAGTATTTCAAAGGGAACATCACACACGGCCAGTTTTTCGCGGTCACAACGAGCAAATGCATCAGGGGTAGCAGGTTGCAGTGATGTGATCAGAAGCCGTCCGTCTGCCGCCCAGCTATTATTATCGGGCACAAGCATCATACGCTCCGCCATCACCCGGCCATCCGGGTAGGAAAACTGCATGATTTTACCGTTTAAAGAATCATTAGCGATAACAATGGTTTCATCAGGTGTGATGGATACCCCATTGATATAACCGGGGGAATCAAAGGCCACCAAGGTGGAAAGCCCCTGGCCCTTTTTCCATACCGAAACCTGCGGTAGTCTCTCTCGCTTTTGCTGCAGGGCCGGGCTGGCTTTTTGTGTTTCCCGCCATACACCCACCACAAAACCACCGCTGGGTATTGCAGCCACATCATTGAGGGACATACCGGCCGACATGTGAACACAGCCGCGCCATTCCAGAAACACTGTTTGGGGCGCAGGCACCACCCTGAACATCTGAACAGAATCACGATGCACATCGGCTTCATGGTTCACCACCAGAAGCATAAGCTCTCCATCCGCGCGGCGGATCAGGTCAATCCCATGAGGTGAGAAGAAAGCGGGAGGGGCGGTGCATGCCTCCTCTCCCCACAGGTCCGCCACAGCTGCACCCACTGTATCCTTTGGAAAGAATGTCGTTTTTGCTTCACTCTCCATATGAAACAAAACAAGGCTGCTCGGCACCCGTGTCAGGTGCCCGCCATATTGGCTGATAATCAGAAAGGGGCTATCCGGCACATGCACAATATCTTCGGGGTTTGTGAACCCGCAATAAGGGGTTATGCCTTTTGATGGCTCACACGCCTCTTCGGCTCCGGCACCCCACGAACTGGCGAGAACCATGAAGGCAAAAATGAATATTGCCTGAAATTTGCTTTTGATCAGCTTGCTCATATTGGCCTCACAACCCCCAGTTTTGCCAGTTGATCCACCTCTGCGTCGCCATAGCCGATCTCACGCAAAACCTGCCTGGTGTCCTGGCCAACTGCCGGGCTGGGGCGCAACCGTTTAAAAGAATGATCTTCCCCAACACGTACCCAATCTGGTCGCTGAATCATGATGGGTTGACCACAGGGATGATCTACCCAGCAGGAGATTTTCCCACCTCCCTCAGCCATCTCATCAGCTTCGTCATTATCCACTTCTACATAATCGGTTGCGCAGATGTGCTCGGCATTCAGAACTGGATGACAGGCAACCCCTGCCTCAACCAGCTTTGCCTGCCACTCTGCAATGGTGGCCTTTCTGAACTCCGCCTCAAAAGCCTGCTCATCAATATCAGATTTACCCGTAACCACTGCGGGCAAGGCTTCTGCTTTTGCATCAGAAGCCCCCACATATAGCCAGCCATCGGAGCATTCATAGAAACGTTGCCACGGGTGCGGTCCCACGGCAAACTGGCCTCTCGGTTCACCCCAATCGCTGTGCCCATCTTCATCGATCATGAAGGGGAGCTGGATAAAGTTGGCTGACTGTACCAGCGAGATACGCACTTCGGCAGCATAGCCCGTTCTGTTCCGCTGATAAAGCGCAAGGAGAGAACCAAAAGCAGCCCCATATCCACACATGCTGTCCGCTATCATGGTTTCGGCATGGTGTTGCGGATTATCGATAGCACCATAATGGATAAACAGACCCGTGATGGCCTGAGCGATGGGATCATACCCTTTTCTGAGTTCCCAGTGCCCACGCCTGCTGCCACCACATGCTGTGATCTGGCAATCGATCACGCCGGGGTGCACCGCTTGCATCTGGGCATGGGAAATGCCCATGCGTACTGCCACATCATCCAGCCTGTTATGCACAACAATGTCATGATCTGCGATAAAACGGTTCAGAACCTCCTGCCCCGGCCCGGATTTAACATCCATGCGCACACTGCGTTTCCCCTGGCCAACTTCCGACGTGACAAGGACCGGCCCATCCGATTTCTTTTCTGATATACAGACCACATCGGCGCCATAAAGGCCCATCATATAAGTGGCCATCGGGCAGGCAATGCCTCCAGCCACTTCCAGCACCCTCACGCCTTTGAGCAGGTCGCCCTTTTTCAGAGAGAGGTTGCTGTTTACCGGCGCTTCTTTATTGAGAGCCTTATCAAACCATTGGATTGCGTCTTTTGCTGATATCTGCTGCTGCTCCTCAAAGCAGGTTTCCACCTCGTCGGCCGGATCCACCACATCCACAAAATGCCCCGGCACTGTGAGGGTGGTTTTACCATCTTCCATCCGCGTGAGCAGGCCAGCATCCACCATGGGCTCATGAGTGAGATATTCCGCCCTTGTGCGCACCATGGCACAGGGGGCTATCTCCCCTAAAATCTCGCCCCATTCGTGGGCCGTTTTAGTGCGAATAACGTCAGCAATCAGCTTGTGCAGATATTGCCTGCACTCTTCTGTCGCGGGGAAACGGTTGGCAAGGTTTTTCTCCACGAAACCCGCCTCACCCGGCACCTCAGCCGGATGAACATTGACAAACCCTTCTTCCAAAAGCTTTCTGTATAACCCCAGTGCCTTCAACAGCTTAACGGCCGAATTCCCACCCTGGGATGCCAAGCGAATATGGCGACCATCTGCAC
>JBNKGK010000024.1:0-18375 GCA_050289785.1 Kordiimonas sp. | reverse complement strand
TCACTGAGCGCGACCAGTCGATTGCCGAACTGGCCGATCAGTTCGAGATGACGAGGGCCGCAGTCAAGAAACATCTCTCAATCCTTGAAGAGGGTGGATTGATCAAGGTGCAAGCGAGCGGACGCGAAAGAATCAATCAGCTCGATGCAGCGGGAATTCACGCGGTCCAGTTCTGGCTGCGACAGTTCGATCGCGTCTGGGCTGGCCGTCTAGAAAGGCTCATTGCTGCTGCTGAAGCAGCCGAAGAGGAAAAACGAAAGGAACCGAAAACATGACCTCACCATCAATACGCAGAACAGTTTTTATCAATGCTGGCCTGGAAACGGTCTGGAAATTTCTGACAGACAAGGACCTGCTCGGCCAGTGGTACCACCCTGCTGAAAGCGACCTTAGCGCTGACAGCCCCTACAAATTGGGCGTTTCCGAGGACGGAGAGCCGAAAGTCTGGGGGGATGTGCTCGAATTTGACCCCTTTGGCCGCCTCGTAACTACCTTCACTATTGCGCCGCTGGGTGGAAAAATGAGCACGGTGACATGGTCACTCAACGAAGTGGAAGGCGGGACAATGCTTGACCTGCTTCATGAAGGAATCGCAGAGGCAGCGGCTGGGCCAGCTTTTGGCCTGCTCATGGCCCTGGAAGCTGGCTGGGGTCGGCACCTTACCCAACTTCAGGAAGGTGCGGCGAGCTGATCCCATTAACCTGGCTGGCACTCTCACCATTCTTCTTTATGTGAAATATCCCCTCTCCTTGCGGCAAGTGGAAGACCTCTTGTTTGAACGGGGTATTGATGTCAACCACGAGACGGTCCGTCTTTGGTGGAACTGGTTCGGTCCGTCTCTCGCCTCACAAATCAGAAAGAAACGCAAAAGCTTTCCCTGACAGTACTCGCCTTGGAAATGACACCAGGATGAGGCCTTTGTAAAAGTCAGAGGAGAGCTTCATTATCTTTGGCGCGCCGTCGACCCTGATTTTTGGTGCCGCAAGGCTACTCTGAAGACTGGGAGATAACGACCGGGTATACTTTCCGACCCACGCTCTCCGATTTGAATGCCTCCGGCGGCAAGATAAAAGGCCATCGCATTAGGATCTCCATGAATGCGCATTGACGCGGCACCTTGGCACCGGGCATGGGATTTGGCATGCTCGATTAAGGCCCGGCCAACACCTTGACCGATATAATTTGGTTCCACGAACAATGCTTCTAGTTCGTACTCATCCGAAGGCAGGTGTTCAAGCGCGTAGTACCCGATGATTGTCTCGTTAAGCTGCGCAACAACGTAATAACGCGCCGGGTTGGAAATATCCGCTTTTGACACCGTCAGTTCAGCACGACATGCCGCCATAAACTCCCGAGAGTAGCCCCAATGGCTCTTCGATCGAAAGGCCATTTCACTCAGTAGCAGGCCCTCTTCCGGCCTCGCCTTTCGTATTGTAATCTTTTTAGCCATAAACCAACACTGCTTTTTTGTCCTTCATTCACCGAAACAGGGCATGGACACACCACGTCCTATGATACCCTAATTAATGCTCCTCCTCCCAACCCATCAGTATATTACTCAAGCTCTTTCGGCACCAAATGCCTCTTGAAAAACTTAAGAAGAAGATTGTGAACTTCCTGAGATTCGGGAAGGGTGGGATTTAAATGAAATCCATGTGCCAGGCCTTCCCAGATATGTAGCTCTGTCTTCACACCAAGCCTAACCAATTGTCTATGGGTCACGACCACGGTGCTGAGCATGAAGTCCCGAGTACTGCTAACCAACAATGTAGATGGGAACTTCACCATTATTTCATCTGATTTCATCGGACTGACTAAAGGATCACTGCGATTGACGCCCTGATAGTAGGGGTGCGAATGACCATAGAGAGCCTCATAATCCTTATCAAAGATCGCACCACCAATGTAGGCGGAATCGCTTCTTGATTCTTCTTCCGGCAGTGTTGGCGAAGCGGAACACAACAAGGCCACTGCACCGGGCATTGGCAATTTATTATACTGAAACCAGGCAATAACTTGTGTCGTCAATTCAGCACCCGCAGAACAGCCATAAATTCCGATATTTTCCGGGCGGTATGTTTTTAATAGAGCCTGGTAAACAGCGGCAACGTCTTCACTTGCTGCGGGAAACTGGTGCTCCGGCGCCTGACGGTAATCAACGCTTATGACCTTAATTCCTCCCAGCGACGCAATAGGAATGGACTCGAGATGGCTTATCGTTCGCGCACCGTGCAGAAAGCCTCCGCCATGAAGATTGATCAGAACGAGATTGTCGTTTTCAGATACAATACCGTTGGCCGGAGTAAACACTTCCGTGTAAACACCTCCCATAGTCTTTCCCGTCACCTGTACGGGGTAGCGATTCCTGAGTGATTGATATAGCCGGGTTTTATAGAATGCATCTGCCCGGCATTGACGGATGGCTGGTATATCTTCGACCTTGGCACCTTCAAATGAGGGACAGCTTTGAATGATTGTCTTCCACTCTTGTGCCGTCTTTTCACGCTGATGTTTCAGGGCAATACGCGTTTGCCTGCTCAGGAAACCCGACATCGGTAAATCAAATGCCTGAACGTGGATAGTGCCGTTCTCTTCAACGCGCGACAACTGATCAGCCATTGACGCGGGGGTCGCCGATATCAGGGCCATCATCAGGTAAAAACACTTCTTCATGGTTTTTCTCACTGCTGAAATTCAATAAATGCCGTCTGTGGAAAAACGGCCATGTTCTATCCCTCCCTATCCGTTGGGGAAGAAAAGAGAGATTTCAGGGCCGGAACCCTGCGATAAAAATGAAAAAACAAACCCACCACTATCCATGCAAGGATAATAACCCATTCATAAGGCCATAACAAAGCTGAACTGCTACCGGGCAGGTAAAGTAAGCCTAACCCAATGGACGCCAACAGGGCGGAGACACCAACGACACTACCTGCCTTGACTTTATATGGACGAGGCATATTGGGCTCCCGCCAACGCAGTACCAGAAAAGACAACGCCACCATCCCATAAGCAACCACGACACTGAAACTACCCGCATCAACCAGCCATACCAGCATGGGGTGGCCAAAAAGCGGGGCCACACAACAGAACGTTCCCATAAGCAATATGGCATTGGTTGGTGTACGGTATTTGGGGCTTAATCTGGCCAAGAAGGTGGGTAATTGCCCCGCTTTTGCCATCGCATAGATAGCTCTAGTCCCTCCGATGAAGAACGCGTTCCAACTGGTTAGAATACCTGCAACGCCAGCGATCACAATGATGTTGCCTGCAAAGGGAAAATGCCAGGTTGTTGTTGCTCCAACCACCGGAGCGAGAATGGCAGATGCAAGTTCAGAGGGGGGGACACTGAGAGCAACGCCAACGCAAATCAGGCTGTACCAGGCCACCGCCAGCAACACGGCAGTAATAATCAACTGTCCTATCTGTTTCCCGGGTAAATTAATTTCTTCTGCCATTTGTGGTATGACATCAAAACCGATAAACATAAACGGCACAACGACCAAAACCGCCATCATCCCGCTGATACCGTTATTAAAGTAAGGCTGCATATGAGCAACGCTACCATTCAGTGTTGCTCCGGAAATGAAGAGCAGACCCGCCAACAGCAAACCGATAGTCACAACAACCTGAACAAAGGCTGCGGCCTTTATACCGACGACATTGACCCAAGTCACTAATATGGATGCCGCGATGCCTATCAGTACCCAAGTCAGGTAAACGTCGTAACTGGTAACACGCCAAAGCTTTACACTTTTGCTGGGAAATAACTGTTCCAATACCGTTGGTAATGCAACAGCTTCAAATGCGGATACCGCGACATAGGCTAATGTGATTGCCCATGTACAGACAAAAGAGCCTGTTTTACCAAGGGCACGATAACTGTATACGTGCTCTCCTCCGACAAAAGGCATGGCGGAAGCGAGTTCTGCATAGACAAGCCCAATCAACATCATGATCGTGCCGCCCGCGATAAAAGCGGACACAGCCCCCGCTACACCGGCCGAGTGGACCCAACCACCTGATAAGGCAACCCAGCCCCATCCAACCATTGCGCCAAACGCCAGAGCTAGTGAATCACCGCGTGACAGAACACGGATGAACTTTTCTTGAGGATCGGTTGAAGACATAGGTTACCTTGCTAGCTTCACAGTAGTTGCTTCAGAATATTGTCGAAGTAATCCATGCCTTCATGTACTACGTCATGGCTGATGGTCAGCGGCGGCAAAAAGCGAATGACATTACCATATAACCCGCAGGGCAATAACAAAAGCTGGTTGTTTGCAGCTTGGGCAATGATCTTTTGTGTCAGTTCCTGATTGGGTTGTTGAGGGTCATTATCGTGCAACAGTTCCAATGCAATCATTGCTCCATTGACCCGGATTTCCCCGACTTGCTGTAAATATCTGTCTTGAATATGTTGTAGGCGCTGTCTGAACAACTCGCCTATTTCCATGGCCCTGCCGGGGAGATTTTCCTCCTCGATGACATCCAAAACGGCCAAAGCCGCCGCACACCCTATCGGTGATCCACCGTAAGTGCCACCTATGCCGCCACGCATGGGAGCATTCATGATATCTTCTTTGCCAACGACAGCAGCTAGCGGATAACCACCAGCAATTCCCTTGGCCAGAGTCATCAGGTCGGGCTCTACTCCAAAATATTCGGAACAAAAGAATTTACCGGTACGCCCAAACCCTGTCTGGATTTCATCCGCGATCAGGAGAATGCCATGCTCATCACAATAGTTGCGCAAAAACGTCATCAATGCTGTTGGCGCGGGATAAAAACCGCCTTCACCCTGGACAGGCTCAATTATGATTGCAGCAATATCATCACTAGCGATTGTGGCCATGGTGAGTTTTCGTAATGCTTTAATGGCATCCTCTACGGTCACGCCATGTAAGGACATAGGGAACGGCAAGTGATGTATATCGCCAGGAAATGGACCGAAGCCTTTTTTGTAGGGGAGAATTTTACCCGTTAGAGCCATCGTCATATGGGTGCGACCATGAAAGCCGCCGGTAAAGGCAAGCACCCCCCGGCGTCCGGTGTAGGCACGAGCAATCTTGATCGCGTTTTCCACCGCTTCGGCACCGGTGCTGGCAAATATGGTTTTCTTCGGTGTCTCGCCGGGAACCCGCTCATTGAGCTGTTCAGCCAGCGCTACAGCTTCTTCGTAAGGATTGATCATCAGGCAGGTATGAGAAAAGCGTTCAAGCTGTTGCTTGACGGCAGCTACGATGCGTGGATGGCAATGGCCGGTATTGCACACGGCAATGCCACTGCCGAAGTCAATGTAGCGGTTGCCCTCCACATCCCATACTTCGGCATTCCGGGCCTTACTAACATAGGCGGTATACAGGTTGTTGACACCGCTGGAAAAAGCCCTGTCCCATCTTGCCTGGAGGCTTGCATTGGTTTTTACGTTCATAATTTAAATGCCTCCCAAGCACACATATTTTACTTCTAAAAATTCCTCGATACCGTAGCGTGAGCCTTCACGGCCAATGCCGGATTGCTTCATCCCGCCAAAGGGGGCCACCGCGGTGGAGATCATGCCTTCGTTGATGCCAACCATGCCGTACTCCAGCCCTTCTGAGATGCGCCAGGCTCGACCAATGTCACGCGTATAACAATAGGCGGCCAGACCGAATTCAGTGTCGTTAGCAATGGCAATGGCTTCCTCCTCGGTATTGAAGGGAATCAATGGCGCCACCGGGCCGAAAGTTTCGTGGGCCGCGATCGGCATGGTGTTGCACACATTGGTCAGGATAGTCGGCTGGTAGAAGGCCCCTCCCAACTCATGGATATTGCCTCCAATGATCACTTCGGCGCCAACCGCCACGGAATCCTGAACTTTTTGGTCGATACTCCGCAAGGCATTGCTGTGAATGAGCGGTCCGATCTGCACGCCTTCGTCCAAGCCATTGCCGACTTTCAGTTCGGCTACCGCCGAGGCAAGCTTGCTGGCGAAAGCGTCATAAACACTGCGTTGCACCAAGAAGCGGTTCGCACAGACACAGGTTTGGCCAGCATTTCGGAATTTTGAAGCCATCGCACCCTGAACGGCGTCGTCGAGGTTGGCATCATCAAACACAATAAAAGGTGCGTTACCACCCAGCTCCATGGACATCTTCTTAACTGTGGATGCACATTGAGCGATCAACTGCTTACCAGTGCCTGTGGAGCCGGTAAACGAAAACTTGGCGACCAGAGGGCTTTCTGTTAGCACCTTGCCAATGCCCTGCGCATCAGAGCCAACCACTACGTTAAAGACACCAGCCGGTATACCAGCCATGTCTGCCAATTTAGCCAGAGCCAAAGCAGAAAGTGGCGTTTCTGCGGCAGGGCGGACCACAAAGGTACAACCCGCTGCCAGGGCTGGTGCAGCTTTACGGGTAATCATGGCATGGGGGAAGTTCCAGGGGGTGATTGCCGCTACAACGCCAACAGATTGCTTGATTACCAATAAGCGCCGATCATTATGTGTTGTTGGAATAGTATCCCCATAAATGCGTTTGCCTTCTTCAGCAAACCATTCCACAAACGACGCACCATAACTTATTTCGCCTTCGGCTTCTGCTAGTGGTTTTCCTTGTTCCAGGGTCATAATAAGGCCGAGGTCCTGTTGATGCTGTATGATCAGCTCGAACCATCGGTGTAATAGTGTCGCGCGCTTGGCAGCAGTCATGGCACTCCAGCCCGGTAGAGCTTCATGTGCAGCTTGTACAGCCTGTTCCGCCATCGCCACGGTAGCATCACCCACATCAGCCACCCCTTCGCCGGTTGCCGGGTTGGTCACAGTAAAATGTTTGTCCGCTGGTACCCAACGACTATTGATGTAGGAATCGGTTGCCAGTAATTGGCGATTATTCAGTTTTATCATTTCATTATTCCGCTTCGAATATCGAAGTTAAATAATGAAATGATTTGCAAAGCCGAATAAATACCGAACTTTAAATATTTAGTTTGATATATCTCAAACTAAAACTAGTGTGGGCTTTGCTCTGAAGCTGAACTGACGTTCTATGCTTGGCTGGTTATGAAAATATGATCGGAGAGTTTGTAAATGAGGAAATACACGATCGCCTCTCGCCCAGTGTCCGATTATGACCTGCGCCTGCTGCGCGTATTCCGGGCCATAGTCGAGTGTGGGGGGTTTAGCGCTGCAGCACAGGTGTTGAATTTATCCCGTTCAACCATAAGCATTCATATCAGTAACCTTGAAAAGCGCATGCGAGTACGCCTCGCTCAGCGTGGCAGAAGCGGGTTTACGCTGACAGAGCAAGGTAAAACCATCTATGAAGGCAGCCTGAGACTATTTAATGCATTGGACGAATTTGCCTGGCTGATTGATGACCTTGGTGGAGAACTTTCCGGCGAGTTATCCATTTTATGCAGTGACGAAGTCGCGCTGGCGCAACAACTGAAACTGCCGAGCCTCATCTCCTGGCTTAACAGAAAAGCACCAAACCTGAAAATTGGTCTGAACAGTAGCACGATACCGGAAATAGAAAAGGCCCTGCTGAATGACGAGGCTCATATTGGCATTATGCCAGAGTATCGCAATATTGATGGATTAGAGTACCGCCCCGCATATGTGGATACCTTCTATCTCTGTTGTGGTGCACAGCATATATTGTATATGCGCGATGATAACAGCATCACCGATGCGGAGCTTGCAGATTGTGCAACTGTTCATCCTGGTATTGATGTGAATCTTGCCGGCATCAAACAGCTACGTGACTTGAATTTGTCTGCTCGGGCGTATCAGTTCGATACACGTGCCCCGCTGGTGCTGAGTGGCAATTATCTCGGCTTTTTCCCCCTCAGTTATATTCAGGGTTTTATTGAGCGGCAGGAAATGCGTCTACTGCAGCCAGACAAACGTTATTATGATGTTAAACATGTTTTTGTCCATCGTAAGCACAGGGTGATGGACCGAAAAACAGCCATATTTTACCAAGCCTGGAAAGAAATAGTTGGGTTCACACCCTAGTTAATAGGTCCTGAGCCTAGATGTTCGGTCCCGGAGATTGATGGTTAGATTTATTTTGAATTCAATGTAATTGTTTTCGGTGATGGGATCAAAATCTATTGAAAATAGTGATTATTCCCTTTTGTGGTAGACATTTAAACCTTTGGTATTCTATAAATAATTTCGGTTAAAAGTATTTTCGAAAGGTTTGTTGAAAGTAAATATTCATTTGTCAGGGGATGATTCTGTGAATAGATATTATACAAGTGCATCTTTTATTGCGTTAACCACCGTCCTCGCAGGTTCAATTCCGGCACAGGCCACTTCTGCGGAAATTGAAGAAATTATCATTACCGCTACGAAACGAAATAAAAGTACCCAGGATGTTCCTGTCGCTGTTTCTGCCATGACCAGCGCAACACTTGATGATCTAAACGTTAATACATTCACTGATTACTTGCTAGAATTACCCGGTATATCATCCGGCGGCAGCGGGCCCGGGCAAGGCACCATATATATTCGCGGCCTCGCATCCACAACACCAAACCTGACAGTAGCCGGTGTTTCCGGCCTGGCACCTAATGTTGCTCTATACCTTGATGAACAGCCTGTTACGCAGGTTGGCCGTAACCTGGATGTTTACGCCGCTGACCTTAACCGGGTGGAGATTTTACCTGGCCCTCAGGGCACATTATTTGGGGCAAGTTCTCAGGCCGGGACAATACGCCTCATCACCAACAAACCCAACCTGGGAAAATTCGAAGCCAGCGTACAATCAGGCGTCTCTTTCACTGAGGGTGGCGAGATGAGTGAAAAAGTCGAGGCGATGCTTAACTTTCCCATTGTGGAAGATAAGTTTGCTGTGCGCGGCGTTTTTTATACGGATAATCAAGGCGGTTATATTGATAATGTTGCGGGCACTCGCACTGCAGCAGAAAGTGCTCGTTTTGCGTCCTCAACTCTGCGTCCAAACGGCACGCTTACCTCAGATGGGTTTCAGGCAGGCAGCGACCTCTCGGATGTCATTTTCCTTTCTGCAGATAATCACCAGTTCGTTGAAGAAAATTTCAATGATGCTTCCTATACCGGTTTCCGGATTGGTGCCAAATATGATGTTAATGAAAACTGGACGGTCACTGCATCGCACGCGCGTCAACGTATCGATGCAGAGGGCGTTTTCTTCATAGACCCAGAGCTTGATGATCCGGATGATCTGTCAATTCAGCGCTATTCTCGTGATGAAATTGTTGATGATTTTAATAATACGGCCCTGACAATTGAGGGCCGCATTAGCATGCTTGAGGTTGTTTATGCTGGCGCCTTCCTCAATCGTGATACGGTACAGACGGTTGATTACACGGATTATCTGTTTGTAGGCCAGTATCTGCCTTATTATATCTGCGATGGTTTGGTGACATACCCGGGCTCGGCTAATCCGTCGGGCACATGCCAGGCCCCAAATCTGTATGTGGATTCAGAGACAGAGACAGAAATAACAACCCATGAGCTCAGGTTTGTGACCCCGGAAAGCAATCGCCTGAAGGCGACTTTTGGGGGGTTCTATAGTGACCAGAAGCTTATTGAACGTAATGACTTTACATACCCTGGCTCTAAACTTGCGGAAAGTTTTACGCCTGGTGTCTTTGGTTATCCACAGAATGGGCCATTGCCGGGCTCTTCTGTTAGTGACCCTAACCCAAGGCCGCTTGGGGTGATCTTCTTCAATGATATAACCAGAACAGACAAACAGAAGGGCCTGTTTGCAGATGTTACTTATGATCTTATCCCGGATACTGTTGCCATTACAGGAGGGATACGCTGGCATGATGTGGATGTGCGCCTGAAAGGAAGTGCCAACTCTTCTTTCTTTAATTTCGGTGGGGAAGATGTGAATGCATTTGGTACCAACCTCGATACACAATTTGATGGCACACAGGTGATCAACGGTGTGTCTGTTCCCAAAGGGGCTGAAGCTAAAGGCGCGGTGATTAAGGCCAATATATCCTGGACTCCCAATGATAATACCTTGATCTACTTCACCTATTCAGAAGGTTTTCGTCCTGGCCTGCCCAACAGGCCTGCAGGGGCTGGTAATGGTGCTGTCCCTGCCGTGATTAATACAGATGAAGTTGTCAACTATGAACTGGGCTGGAAGCTTGACTTGTTTGACAATCAACTTCGTTTCAATGGCAATATATTTTATGTGGATATCAAAGATTTGCAGACCACAATCTTTGATCCGACAATCACCAATCTTTTCTTCTCTGATAATGCGGCTAACGCAGAAATTAAAGGCCTTGAAGGGGATCTGTCCTACGCGCCTGCAAATGTGCCGGGACTACGTATCATGGGGGCTTTCTCGGTGCTGGATACGGAAATCACCGAGTTAGTTGGGGCCAGTGTTGCGATTGCTGCGCCAGGCGAAGATTTGGCCAATGCTCCTTCTTTTCAGGGTAATCTGAGAGCCAGATATACGTGGAATATGACTGATGATATTCAGGCATATGTTCAGCCTAAAATGACATATTCAGCCTCTTCCTATAGTGATATTGTGCTGATTAACCGCGCAAAACAGGATAGCTATTTCCTTCTTGGGTTTGCCTTCGGTATTGATACGGAAAACTGGTCTGCTGAAATCTTTGGAGAAAATTTAACAGATGAACGGGCCCAGCTTAACAACAATCTGTATTTTGACCGTGAACGTATTGGGATTAATCGCCCCCGGACATGGGGCCTGCGGGTATCGTACCGTTATTAAACTGAAAAGCTGTCTATATTAAAGTGCTGAGTAATAAACCAGGAATGAATACGGAAGAAACCCAACAGGCTTTAAGTTCTGTTCAGACACTTATTTATGACGGCCAGTTTGACACTGCTCTGGAAAGGCTTTCGGGTATTGAATTGAAAGCCCCCTCTAATAGCAGGGCTGATGTTCTTTATATGAAGGCTGTGTGCGAACGCTATACAAAACGTTTTGAAAACGCACATCAAACCCTGAACACTCTTTTGCAGGAGGTGCCGGAGTTTGGCCGTGCTTATCAGGAACTTGGCCACTTATTACATAGTTATGGAAAAACTGAAGAGGCGCTCTCCGCATACGAGCAAGCCTGCTTTTATAACCCCGCCCTTGAGGCAAGTTGGCAGCTTCAGGCCAGACTGCTCACTGAAACAGGACGTAAAGACCGCGCCCAGCAGGCGTTGGCTCAGGCAGACCGATTAAAAAAACTGCCCAAACATCTGGTGGCTGTTACAAACTATTTGTATGAGGGTAAACTTTTAAAAGCCGAAACTCTCTGCCGTAATTATCTACAAAAGAACACCAAGGATGCTGAAGCCATGCGCCTTTTGGCTGAAATTGGTCGTCGGTTGGGCAGTCTTGAAGAAGCGGCTTTTCTACTTGAAAGTGCTTTAGCTTTTGAGCCGGATAATGTGCAGGTGCGGCTGGATTATATTCAGGTTCTGCGACAACAGCAAAGGTTTGCACAGGCCCTTGGACAGGCGGAGACATTATACAAAACTGATAAGGAAAACCCCACGTTTCAATCCTGCTACGCGATCGAAGCCCTTCAGGCGAATGAAATACAGATAGCATTCAACATGTTTGATAAGGTGCTTGAAAAACTCCCTAGTGATCCGATCACGCTTACCTCCAAGGGACATGCCTTAAAAACCATAGGCAAACAAGCAGAAGCCATTGCTTCTTACCGTGCAGCATACACTGCGAAGCCGGATCACGGTGATGCCTATTATAGTCTCGCCAATCTGAAAACATATCGGTTTTCGGATGAAGAGATTGCGCAAATGGAAAGTCAGGAAGCTTCCCCTCAGATCCCCCATCATGCGCGTCTCCAATTATGTTTTGCGTTGGGCAAGGCTTTTGAGGATCGGGCTGATTACGAGCAATCTTTTGCCTATTATCAACGCGGAAATGACCTGAAGAGAGCGCAAAATAAATATGACCCTGACCAGATGGAAGAAGAATTAAAGGCACAGAAAGACATATGCACATCTGATCTGTTCAAGAAGCATGCTGGTGCAGGGTGCTCTAATCCTGCCCCCATTTTTATCGTAGGGCTGCCACGAGCCGGCTCTACACTTCTGGAGCAGATATTGGCGTCACATAGTCAGGTTGATGGCACACTGGAATTGCCAAATATTCTGTCTTTATCCCACCGATTGAGGGACCGCCAGAAAGTCAGTGCGAATACCAGTTATCCTAAAGTTTTACATCATTTATCCATGGATCAATTCATGAAACTTGGGGACGCTTATATTCAGGATACCCTTGTGCATAGGTCAGGTGCCCCTTTTTTTACGGATAAAATGCCGAATAATTTCAGACACATTGCTTTGATCCATCTGATTTTACCCAATGCCAAGATTATTGATGCCCGCCGGAACCCCATGGCCTGTTGCTTTAGCGGTTTTAAACAGCTTTTTGCGGAGGGGCAGGAGTTTACCTATGGGTTAGACCTTATTGGCAGATACTATCGGTCTTATGTTGATTTGATGGATCATTGGCATGAGGTTTTGCCGGGGAAGATACTTCACGTACAATATGAAAATGTCGTTGCTGATCTTGAAACTGAGGTTCGGCGTATCCTTGATTTTTGCCATCTTCCTTTTGAAGAAGATTGTATAAATTTCCACAAGACACAGAGGTCTGTGCGCACAGCCAGCTCAGAGCAGGTGCGACAACCTATTTACACCAAAAGCCTGGAGCAGTGGCAACATTATCAAGAGTATCTGGGGCCGCTGAAGGAAGCACTGGGACCACTCGCACGAGAGTAAAACGCTGTGCCAATTCTCCCCGGTATGCCAGCTCGCTACACTCGTGCCATGTTCAGGAACGTAATATGCTTATGATATTGATTGAGGATATCCTGAATTAGCTGATCTTCAGAATAATTATAAACGCAGTAGTGCTGGCTCCCCTCTAGGAGGTCTACCTCAGCCCGGTAAAAACGCTTCTGGTTATTATTGTCTTCTGTTCTGATGTAGGCGAAGTCTGGTGAAAGAAACCCCCTCACCTTAACGGCGTAGGTGAAATCTGTTTCATTTCCATGCAAAATACGGAGTTCATTTTTTTCCACATCAATTTCAGCCTTGGCTGCACAATCATTTTCCATAATTTCTCGGCTGACTTTTGTAAAAGCCGGAATGACTGTTTCCTTCACATAAGTTTCTACTTTGCTTTTGCTGGGATACGTTAAAAGAGCACCCAGCCGTTGTTTCCAGGGTACGCGCCCTCCTGATATTTGGATGTCTGGAGCAGCTACAGCACCGCGCACTTTGGCGGCCTCCATGTTCAGGCCTTTCAGCAGGCCAAGGCATGCAAGAAGAATGACGAAGACAAAAGGAAAAGCGATCACAATAGTGGCCGTTTGTAGTGCTCCCAAACCTCCGCCTACCATAAGGACTGCAGCCACGACACCTTCCAGCACCGCCCAGAAAATTCTTTGCCATACCGGAGGATTTAAGTGCCCGCCAGACGTGATTGTATCAATCACCAGAGATCCAGAATCTGATGATGTAACGAAAAAGGTGATGATCAGCGCAGTTGTGCAAAAGGAAATAATCGAGGGAAAAGGTAAATGTTCCAGGAAAACAAACAGGCCAAGCGGCAAACTGGTCTCTATTGTTTCTGCCAAGCTGGGAAGAATATGATTAGTCTCAAAATATAAGGCGCTATTACCAAAAGCCGTCATCCATAAAAATGTGAAAGCCGTAGGCACCAATAAGACACCAACAATAAATTCGCGGATAGTTCTGCCACGGGAGATTCTGGCAATAAAAATGCCAACAAAGGGCGACCAGCTGATCCACCATCCCCAATAGAATAATGTCCAGCTACTTAGCCAGCTTTGATCACCACTATAGGCGTTTAGGTGCAGGCTGCGTTCCAGAATAGTCCCTGCATACAGGCCTATATTCTCTACAAAACTATTGAAGATTAAGACCGTTGGGCCAGCTATGATAACAAATAGCAGCAGCAATACCGCCAGAATCATATTTAATTCTGATAGTTTTTTGATACCGGCATCAAGCCCTGAGACAACTGAGATAGTAGCAAATCCGGTGATAACAGCGATCAAAAGCACTTGTGTTTCTACAGATATAGGAATGTCAAAAAGATGGTTCAGGCCGGCATTTACCTGAGAGACACCAAATCCTAATGATGTCGCAACGCCAAATAAGGTGCCCACAACAGCGATAATATCAACTATATGTCCCACCGTCCCATGGATTTTATTGCCCAGAAGCGGATAAAGGGCAGACCTGATTGTCAGAGGCAAATTATGGCGAAAACTGAAGTAGGCCAGGATAAGACCGACAATCGCATAAACGGCCCAGCTATTAATGCCCCAATGGAAAAAGGTAATCTGCATTGCCTCTTTCGCTGCCCGGATGGTGCCTGGGTCAGCATCGGGGGGGGCGATGAAATGGGTGATCGGCTCAGCAACACCGTAGAACAGCAAGCCGATACCAATACCTGCAGAGAATAACATGGCAAACCATGAGGCAAAACTATATTCGGGTTCAGCCTGGTTCGGTCCAAGCTTAATATCCCCTGTGTGACCAATAGCTAGATAAAGACAAAAAATGAGAAAGCCTGTCATTGCGGCCATATAAACCCAGCCAAGGGTGGCGCTGATCCAGGCTAGAACGGCATTAAAGATAAGGCTGGCATTTTCTCCGGCCAATAACGTTCCTAAAAGTAATAAAGCAATTATACCTGCGGCTGGATAAAAGACAGCGGGAAGCAACCCTAGTTGATTAGCGTTCAGGGTGCTCCTTATTCCACGAATAAACATGATAAGCCTATCTGTTTCATTAGTGTAATCATGAGACTCATATGTATATCGTGATACGGCTCTATAAGCCACCCCTTCCCTTGAAACTAGGCACCATGAGGGCTCCCACGAGTTCCTGCATTCCTACATCAAAATCGTTCTCGCCCTAGTGTTCAACATTGTGGGTTTCTTTGAAAATTGGCAATGTTCAAAAAATATCATACGCGGATTTGAAGTTTCTTGTAGGTCGGTAGGGAAGTGCGTGTGCAGCCAAGACAGAGGTGGTTAGAGTAGCTTTGTTTCAGGTTGGTGCGAATGGGGTAATATAGGCAAGGGCAATGGTGGTGTAGTCTGGCCTGCCTGCTGTGGAAAATGGAATTGCAGCAGAAAGTCTGGAAACGACTTTCTGCTCAGGAGTAGGGCTAGTTTTTATAGGTAGCTACACGGGATTATTATAGGCTCTGATGCTGCCAAGGGGCGGATAATAATCAAGGGCGATTTTTAAACGGATCAGCTCCTGAACCTCTGCCTCGCCATAGCCCAGCATTTGCAAAACTTTGCGGGTGCTTGCGCCCAGCCGTTCGGCAGAAAAAGGGCGATAATAGCTCTGTTCTTCACCCACGCGCACATGGTCTGGTGCCAGAAGATGCACGGCTGTGCCTGCAGGGTGTTCTGCCCAGCGCAGCAGTTCGAAGGTGGTGTCTATCTCTGTTGCCTTAAGGTTAGCGGTGCTGCTATCTGCCGGGTGTATGGGGCTGGCTTCGCGAATGTCATCCAGGTTCATGACCCTGTGGCACCCAATATCAGCCTGCCTGAGTGTGCTGAGCCAGATATCACAGCCTTGTTTCTTAAAGGCTGTTTCCAGTTGATTTGTAAGGTTCTCTTTCGCTGCTTCAAGGTAGGGCAGGCCTGTGACAATATGAAAGAAGCTTGCAGCTTCGGTTTCTTTTGTGCCCACATAGATCCAGCCATCGCTGCACTCATAAAGGCGCTGCCACCAGTTCATGCCCAGTGCGAACTGCCCTCTCGGTTCGCCCCAGTCACAATTTCCGTTTTGCATTAGCATCCACGGGAGTTGGCTGAAATTGGCGGCTCTGGCCAGAGAGGTGCGGCACTCGGCGCCATAACCTGTTTTAAGTTTTTGATAATAGCCCAGCAGTGCAGCAAAAGCTGAGCTGAGGCCACCGGGTACGTCCCCAGTCGCGATATGGCCATGCCAGTGCGGGGCGGTGGTGGAGCCCATATGGGCCTTCAGGCCATTAGCGGATTGAAGCAGATCATCAAAACCGGGTTTGGTTTCCCATCCGTTTCGCAGGGAACCGCCATAAGCGGATATCTGCATGCTGATGATACCCGGCTTGATGGCCTGCATCTGAGTATGGCTGATCCCCAGCCTTTTGCCTGTATCATCCAGCACATTATGGGTGACAATATCTGCCCATGAGATCATTTTTTTCAGGAGGCTTTGTCCCGGCTGTGTTTTCGCATCAAAAATCACACTCTGTTTGCCTTGGTTCAGTTCTGAAATCATGCTAATCAGACCGGGATAATAGGCACCGTCATGAGCGGAATCCGCCTTTACCACATCTGCGCCATATTCAGCGAGCACATGGCCTGCAATCGGGGCGGCCAGAATATTGCCCATATCCAGCACTTTTAGGCCTTTTAATAAGTCACCTTTGCGTAAAGGGGCGGCTTCTGATTTGCTGTTTTGGCAGGTGGCTTCCTTCTCAAACAGGGCTATTGCCTCAGCGTGTGTGATGGTTTTCACAGGGCTTGGTTTAAGGGAATATTGGGTTCCTTCAGGGCCTGAGGTATCAACAAGCTGGCCCGGCATTTTCAGGGGGCCTTCTTCCGTTTCCAGTTCTGTAAAAATGCCGCTTTCTGTCAGTGCCGGAATAGCCATCCATTCACTGCGGGAGCGCACTGTGGCGGCAGGAATGCCGTGCTGATGAAAAAGGGCTTCCCACTCCTCAGCACCCTTTGCCAGCAGCGCTTTGGCAACCAGAGCAGCGAAGCGTTTTTTATGCTTTGCATCCATGCCGCTGCCAGCTGATCCGCCCATGTTGTTCGCTAGTCCCTGCGCCCAGTCGCCAGCATTGGTGAACCCTTCATCATAGAGCTGCTTTTCAATGCCGAGGACTTTAATCAGAGGGGCCGTGAATTTGCTGAGGAGGGTGAAGTTAATATGCCGCCCATCACCACAAACATAATCCTTATAACCATAGGGAAGGGTGGCCAGGCGTGCTTCTTCCAGCTTGGCTGTCTGCGCCTCTCTGCTTGAAGCAGGCTGATAACGGTACGCAGCCAAATCTTCAGGCATGTTCACAATTTTCTGGCCCGACATGAAGCTAAAGCTGAGGGGAAGCAGGCCACCGAGGACGAGGGGCACCTCTATCACTGTACCCTGATGATGTTTTTCCCGCGCAATCAGCGCTGCCATAATGGCCACGGCACCATTGATGCTGCCGTAAACTGAGCAAACGGGAACAGGCGTGTAAAGCGGTGGATAGCCCAGCATTTCCCGGAACAGGCTAAAGTGTCGGAAATGCCCGGAAGCGGCAGATAATACGCCTTCCCAGGCCTGTGTGTCGCGATGTTTTATATCGGTGGATGCAAAGCCCGGTAAGGAGAGATAGATAAGGCCCGCGTTCCTTTTTTTGACATTGGCATAATCCAGCCCCAGCCGTTTCATCACACTGGGGCGGAAGTTTTCAATCACCACATCGGCTTTTTCAATCAGTGCCATGGCCTGATCACGGCCTTCCTGCGTTTTCAGGTCCAGCGCCAGCTGCTTTTTGTTTCTGTTGAGAGCCTGGTATTGTTGGTCTGGCAGCTCAGATGCGCCGGGTTTGGTGATGTGGATCACATTAGCGCCTTGATCCGCCAGCAGCATGGCCGCCATGGGGCCAGCATAATACCAGCCGAAATCAATAACGTTGAGGCCTGCCAATGGGCCAGCATAGGATGAGGTCTGTTGCATGATTTTATCTCTGTTTGATACGTTTATGTGATGGAGGCTCAGGCAATGGCCGTCAAGGCGTATAGATGCTCAATTTCTTCATGGTCGAAACCAAGTTCCAGAAGAATTTCTCTCGTGTGGGTGCCGTTGAGTGGCGTGGGCTGAACCCGCCTCCAGGATTGCTGTTCACCCACGCGCACCATGTCCATCGCCTGTAGAATAACAGGCGCGCCAGATGGCGGGTTTTCCCAGCAGATTACTTCACCACTGCCTGTGGCTGTTTCATCGGCAGGGTCATTGTCGACAAAGCGGGTGCCCTGATTACACAGATCATCAATGCCCACTATGCGGTGGCAGGGGATGTTGTTGTCTGTAAGCAGGCTGACCCACTCAGCACAGGGTTTCTTGCGTAGTGCCTGTTCCTGGGCGGGGTGATCTTCTTCCTGATGGCCACAAATCTTCACCATAAGAAGGGAGGCTTGTTCGGGCTGTGCATGAACGTATATCCAGCCGTCGCTGCATTCATAAAACCGTTGATGCCATGCGGGGCCAAGGCTGCTCTGACCACGAGCCTCCCCCCAATCACTTTTGCCTTCCTCGGCAATCATCCAGGGCAGTTGAATATAACTGCCTGCGCG
>JBNKGK010000023.1:0-18496 GCA_050289785.1 Kordiimonas sp. | reverse complement strand
TTATTTTTAAGAGCATGGAAGGGAGAGGGTCACTTCTCCCTTCTTTCTTTTAGGTTATATCTGACCAGGGTCCGACCTTAAATGGAATATGATCTCATCTTAGCTCCTTTACCTAAAAACTTGCTTTTTGAGCAGCTTTCACTATGGTGCCCGAAATCAAAAGGGGTGCCTGGCCTTTATGGTGCACCCACATAATCAGGTTTTGAGAATTAATCGTTGGCATCCCGTGGGGGGTGCCTTTCGTTTTGAGTGACAGGAAGATATCATGCAATCCTCCCCAGCCCAACATACATCCCCTGCGCAGCCGCTTTCAAAAGTGGAGCGTGTGAAAATTGAACTGCTCTCCGGCCTCACAGTGGCGCTTGCACTGGTGCCAGAGGCTGTGGCTTTTGCTTTTGTGGCTCATGTGCATCCGCTTGTTGGCCTGTATGCTGCCTTCATTGTTGGTTTGGTTACGGCCCTGATTGGTGGCCGACCCGGTATGGTCTCAGGCGCCACAGGGGCTCTTGCCGTTGTGATGGTAGCCTTGGTGGTGAACCACGGGGTGGAATATCTGTTTGCCACTGTGGTGCTTATGGGCATTCTACAGATATTTGCCGGTGTGGCGCGGCTCGGGAAGTTTATTCGCATGGTGCCATACCCTGTGATGCTGGGGTTTGTGAACGGCCTCGCCATTGTTATTTTCCTGGCGCAGCTTGGCCAGTTCAAGGTGATGGATGAGGCGGGCGAGCTGGTGTGGCTTTCCGGCACACCGCTTTATCTTATGCTTGGCCTTGTGGCGCTGACGATGGGGTCTATCTGGCTTTCTGGCAAGCTTACATCCGCCATTCCGGCCCCTCTTGTGGGTATCCTTCTGGTATCTGGCATTGTGATGGCGTTGGGGCTGGATGTACGCAGCGTGGGCGATATGGCGTCTATCAAGGGTGGCTTGCCTGATTTTCATATTCCCATGGTACCGCTAACCTTTGAAACGCTTTCTATCATTTTCCCTTATGCCCTTATTTTGGCAGCCATTGGCCTGATTGAATCGCTGTTAACGCTGAACCTGGTAGCGGAAATCACCGAAACAAAAGGCGGGGCCAGCCAGGAATGTGTGGCACAGGGGCTTGCTAATCTGGTGACAGGTTTCTTTGGTGGCATGGGCGGCTGTGCCATGATCGGCCAGAGCATGATTAACGTTACCTCAGGTGGGCGCACTCGCTTGTCCTCCGGCTCGGCCGCGATGTTTTTGTTGATGTTCATTCTGTTTGCCTCTGCCGCGATTGAGCAAATTCCGCTCGCTGCCCTTGTTGGGGTGATGTTCATGGTTGTGATTGGCACCTTCGCCTGGTCTAGCCTGCGCATCATGCACCGTATTCCTAAAACGGATGCCTTTGTTTTGGTGCTGGTTTCTGCTGTTACCGTGATCAGTGATCTGGCCGTTGCTGTTGTTGTGGGGGTTATTGTGTCGGCTCTGGCCTTCGCCTGGAAAAGTGCGTCACGCATCCATGCGTCTATCCAGAAAGATGAAGCAGGCCGGAAAATTTACAAGCTTTTTGGCCCTGTTTTCTTCGGCTCCACCGAGAGCTTTAACGAGCTTTTTACCCCTAAGGGTGACCCGGCTCATGTGATTGTGGATTTCATGGAATCCCGTGTGCTTGATCATTCAGGCCTGCAGGCAATTGATGCCCTCGCTGAGCGCTACACCCGTGAAGGGAAAACTCTTCACCTTCAACACCTTAGCCCGGATTGCACCAAGCTTCTGGATAAGGCAGGTCGCATGGTGGAACTATCCGTTCTGGAAGATCCGGTCTACGGTGTCGCAGTGGATTACGGCCATAAATTTGATAGCTCCCCCGCGCGCCCTTAAGGCCGCCTAGGGGCTGCATTTTCTGCCTGCTTATGGTATGATGCTGGGTATGACAAAATGCAAAACTCTTGCAAGAGAGGCGTGTTAGGGTCATAAAAATAGGGAGTTAAGTGGGCAGCTTCCATGACCAGAAATGATAAAATTCCGCATGACATGGTGCCTGATGGTGGCATGTCAGAGGCTGAAAAACAGGCGTTTCTTGAGCGTTTGTCTGCCCAGTATCGCACGCCTTTGGTGCGGTATTTCAGGCGGCATATGGCCGATGGCTCTGAAGCAGAGGATATGGCGCAGGAAGTGTTTGTGCGCACGCTGCACAAGGTGGGCGCCGCCCGCATTGAAAACGCAGAAGCCTTTTTGTTCAGTGTCGCTGTGAACCTGCTGCGTGACCGTGCCCGGCGCGCCAAAACCCGCAGTCTTGGCCTTGCTGAAATCACGGATCAGCCAAATAATGCTGAGGCATTCACCCCTGAACGCGTCGTATTAGGTAAGGAAAGCCTGCAAACAGTGCTGGCTGCGCTTGATAAAGTGGGGGAGAAATCGAAGGATATTTTTATTCTCCACCGGCTCGAGAACATGAAATATCATGAAATTGCTGATCTATACGGTATTTCAGTCAGTGCAGTTGAGAAGCATATGATCAAGGCGCTGGCGCATCTGGCAAGGTATATGGACCTGAAATGACACATCAATCAAACAATCAGGCCTATGATGAGGAAGCTGTTTACGAACAGGCGTCTGAATGGTTCCTGTGTTTGCGCGATAGTAGTGATAATCAGGCGTCGCTGGAAAAACTGGGGGACTGGCTGGATGCTGACCCACGCCATGAAGATGCTTTTGAACGGGTGCAATCAGCCTGGGCTGTTATGGGGGATCAGGCGGCCAGCCCCGAAATGGTGGTTGCCCGCCGTGACGCGCTGGACCGCGCCCGCAAGGCAGCCTCCAGCCGCTGGGGCAGAGGGCGTGTGCGAGGGTATGTGATTACAGGCATTGCCGCCGCGTTGATTGCTGTGGTGGCCATACCTGCCTATCAGTGGTTCGCCCCCGGGCGAACCCAGGGCGGTGTACTCTATGCTACAGAGGTAGGGGAAACCCGTGTTCTTACTCTAGCGGATAAATCAAAAATATCGCTGGATGCGGACTCCAGCCTGACCGTGAGTTACACTGATGAGGGGCGCACAATCAGGCTGGAAAAAGGCCAGGCCTTCTTTGATGTGGCAGGGGGCGTGGGCAGGCCTTTCCGGGTTTATGCAGCGGGCAAACAGGTGCTGGCACTGGGTACAGCGTTTAATGTGGAACTGATAAGCGGCTGGATGAGTGTCACGCTGGTGGAAGGCCGGGTGGCCGTCTCGACGGATAATGCCGCAGCGGGCGTGCAATCCCGTTATGAACTGGCACCGGGTGAGCAACTTGTGATGAAGCCAGAGGGCCAGCCGGAACTCCTGAAAAATGTAGATATGGTAAAGGCCACATCGTGGCGGCAAGGCAAATTATTATTTGCGGATGATCCGCTTTCTGAAGCCATTCAACAGATGAACCGTTATTCGCATGTGAAGCTGCAGGTGGCCGATGCTGAGGCGGCAGGCATTATGGTGAGCGGCGTGTTCAATGCAGGGGATACCACAGCTTTTGTCGAGGCGCTGGAAACCTATTTTCCGGTGCAGGCCGTGCGGGAAAATACGAGGGTTATTAAACTGCAATCAAAAATAGGCGATAAATAGTTATATTTATCAATCACTTATCAAAAGTTTACGGCTTAATGGGAAAAAATATGCATTTTTTTCTGAGGGGTTTTGAAAGTCAGACGTCGGAATAGGCACAAGGCAGCTTGAGGGCTATTTACAGGCCAAAAGGCAGTCTAACCATAAAACCCGGGAGGAAGGGAAGTATGACTATTTCGACGATAAAATCACGTAAGACACGCTTGCTGGCTGGTGCCTGTGCTGCGGCTATGCTGGCGATGGCACCCAGCTTTGGGTCTGCCGCGCTGGGGCAGGCTGCAGAGCAGGTATTCAATATTCCAGCCCAGAGCCTGGCCTCTGCACTTCGGCAATTTGGCCTGATGGCTGACAAGCAGGTGATGTTCTCTGCAGAAGCCGTGCAGGGCCATATGGCACAGCCGCTTTCTGGCAGCTATGAGCCACTTGCCGCACTCAGCCAGCTTCTGGAAGGCACAGGCCTTGTGTATGAGGTGACATCCTCAAACGTGCTTTTGGTGAGGGCTGTTGATACTGCGGGCACAACCAAAATGGGTGATCAGGCAGGGGAAATCAGCAACAGCTTTGTGTTGGAGGAAATTATTGTTACGGCAGAGAAACGAGCGGAAAGCCTTCAAGATATTCCAATCGCTATCTCTGCTTTTTCTAACCAGACAATTGAACGCAGAGGCATTGATGGTCTGCGCGATTTGCAGCAGATTGCACCAAGCTTGCAATTTGGTGAATCCCAGAATAACCCGCATGTATCTTTGAGGGGAATTGGGGCAGAACTGCCTAACATTGGGGCAGAAAGTGGTATTGCTATTGCTCAGGACGGGATTGTATTATCAAACCGCTTTCTGTTTGATGCCGACTTTTTTGACGTTGAGCGGGTTGAGGTGATGAGGGGCCCGCAGGGCACCATTGCTGGTCGTAATGCGACAGGCGGGGCTATAAATGTCTATTCCAGGCGTCCGACTGAAGAGTTTGAGGCAGGCATTAAAGCAGCACTGGGAAACTATAATCGCGTTGCTTTGGATGGTTATCTCAGTGGACCCATTCTCGGTGATAAATTGCTGGCCCGTGTTGCTGTGCGTTCTGACAGAGCAGAAGGCTGGTTGCATAACAAGCTGCTCGACACCCACTTGAATGAAACAGATAAAGTTTTTGTCCGGACCTCTTTTCTGACTAATATCTGGGATAATTTTGAAGCTCATCTTATTCTGGAAGGATCGTTTGATCGCGGACTGAAGGCACCATCCGTTGAGGCTGGGCGAGCAAGGTCAGACACACCGTCAATTGGGGAATATGCAGGGGTGCAGCAATCAGACCTCGATGCACTGGAAATTTATACAAATACGCCAGCAAACCCTGATCAACGGGAAGAAAAATATCAGGCTACCCTCAAATTGACATGGGATGTGAGTGATGCTGCTACTGTAACATCTACAACAGGATATATTGATTTTTTCGCAGAAATCGGCGGGGATTATGACAGCAGTGCAGCTGACGCGGTGCCTATTCCTGATATTGGGGTTGATGT
Source organism: Kordiimonas sp. (assembly GCA_050289785.1). GTDB lineage: Bacteria > Pseudomonadota > Alphaproteobacteria > Sphingomonadales > Kordiimonadaceae > Kordiimonas. The sequence continues at coordinate 13,410 of JBNKGK010000023.1, read as the reverse complement.
ATGGCAGCTTTCTCAGGAGATCACATTGGCAGCCGATTTAAGTGATCGTTTGGATCTGATCTTTGGAGGATTATATTATCGCTCCAGCGCAAAAGAGCCTTTGAATGTTGGTTTGCCCTATTCCGGTATTCCTGTTGGAACATTGTTGCTGGAACCTTCTCAGGATTTAAGTTCATGGTCTCTCTACACGCAGTTGCGTTACCGCATCTCTGATACACTGCGGGTGGCGTTGGGTGGCCGTTACACTTATGATGATAAGGACTTTACTGAAATTGATACATTTGCAGGTAATCCTGGTTTGGTGCCTGGTGCACCGGCTTCTAAAACCTGGAGTGCTTTTACGCCTCGGGTGGCAATAGACTATACCCCGACAGATGACATGACGGTATTTGCCAGTGTTTCCAGAGGCTTTAAATCAGGTGGCTTTAATACCTATAGTGTCCCTGTTGATCGTTATGAACCAGAATATGTGTGGAGCTATGAGCTGGGCCTGAAAGCAAATTGGCTGGATCGACGTTTGCGCACTGCCCTTACAGCTTTCTATATGGATTACACAGATTTGCAGCAAAGCATCTTTGGTGAGGGTGAACGTGCTCTGCCGAAAACATCAAATGCGGCCTCTTCCAAAATCAAGGGGATTGAGGCTGAACTTGAGGCTTTTGTAACAGATCAGTTCAGGGTGAGTGCTTCTGGTACTTGGCTTGATGCTACATATTCTGACCTCAAGACCTCCGATGCGCTTTTTCCTGAGCTTGGTGAGTTTAACCCTGCTACAGGCCTGAATGTAAGAGACCTTTCAGGTAACAGGTTGGTGCGGGCTCCTGAGTGGCAGTTTAGTTTTACAGGGGAGTACACCATACCCTTGCAGGGGGAGTGGCAGGCTGTCTTGCGGACAGATTATTACTGGCAGGATGCAGTTTTCTTTGACTTCTTCAATAATGATTTGCTGAAGCAGGGGGCTTATGGTTTGCTAAACCTATATGGTGCAATTGAAACAGAAGATGGCCGTTGGAAATTTGCTGCTTATGCCAGAAATCTGCTGGATGAGCGGTATTTTGGTAACAAACTAACGTCCATTGGCGGTGCTCCCGTTCCTGTGCACTCAGGGAATATCGGTACGCCTCGCATGTATGGCGTTAGCCTGTCTCACCAGTTTTAAATATGTCTTCGTCAATTCATTATGCAGCGCTCTCTCGGGCGCTGCATTTCATTATCACGCTCTTGTTAGGTGAAGGTGAAGCCGCTCTGTGATAAGAAGGCTGGATAATGAAAGCCTTGATTTCTGGTGTTCGCGCTTTTGCAACACGGTAATGCAGAGAAGCAGTCTAGGGCGACAAGGCCAATAAATATAAATTCACAACAGAGTTTGTCCCGATACGACAGGAGACTATGATGAAGACACTTACCTTACCAAAAAAGATAGCGGCTTTTTCACTGCTTGCTGCTGTGGCAATGCCCGCCTTTTCTGATGATTATGTGATTGATAAATCCCATGCTTTTGTGGGTTTTGAATATAATCATCTGGGTTTTTCCACCACCATTGCCCGCTTTGATGGCTATGATGCCAAAATTGATGCCAACTGGGGCAACCCGGCGGCCAGCAGTGTTGATGTTACCATTGATATCAGCAGTCTGGATACGGACTGGCAAAAGCGCGATGAGCATCTCCTGAGCAAGGATTTCTTCAACGCCGAGGCCTTCCCTAAGGCGCATTTCAAGAGCACAGCCATTAAGGTAACAGGGGAAAATACGGCTAAGATTACCGGTGACCTCACCATGATGGGCATCACAAAGCCTGTAACCCTGCAAACAACCATGGTGAAGCGTGGGCCTCATCCCTTCAAGCCGGAAATGGATAATGTCGGCATTTCTGCCCACGGCACACTGAAGCGCAGTGATTGGGGTATTGATAAATATGTGCCCGCTGTGAGCGATGATGTTGTTCTGCGTTTTGAATTTGAGCTGAATGAGGTACAATAGTTGTGGTTCCAGCATGCTGATAGGAGGATATGATGTGGCGAAATTCAGAGGTGCGATGGGGGGCGGTGAGCCAGACGTTTCATTGGCTTAGCCTGCTTCTGGTGCTTGGCCTTCTGGTTGTTGGCTTTGTGGCGCATGATGTTGAAAGCATCAGCACACGTTTTACCCTCATGCAATGGCATAAATCTTTTGGGGTATTATTGCTAACCCTCACTGTGTTACGTCTTTTATGGCTACATATGGGGCCAAGGCCGCCTTTGCCTGATGCCCTGAAGCCGTGGGAGCGGGCAGCGGTTCATATCTCCCATATCGGGCTTTATGTTTTGCTGCTTGTTATGCCGATCATTGGCTGGCTCTCTGTCAGTACCTCTACAAAAGGCATCCCAACAGAAATATTCAGTCTTTTCACTCTGCCACACCTGATGCAGCCGGATGACGGATTGCATGAATTGTTTGAGGAAATTCACGAAATTCTGGCTTTTGTGTTGATGGGTTTTATTGCTGTGCATGCTGCGGCGGCCATTAAACATCATGTTATTTTAAAGAATGATGTGCTGAGGCGCATGTTGCCCTGGGGTGGCAAATGAGATTAGCCGCCTTTCTTTTGTTGGGCCTATTCTCCGTTTCTGCGGCGGCAGAGCCGCCTCAGTGGCAGGTGGATAAGGCCGCTTCTTCCCTCACCTTTACCTACACGCATGATGGCAAGGAAAAGCAGGGGGCTTTCAGCCGTTTTGATGCTGATATTGTTTTTGACCCTGCCGACCCTTCTTCAGCCCGCATTAAAGTGGTGGTTGACCTGGCCAGTGTGGCAGCAGGTTCAAAAGATGCGGACGAGGCGCTGGCGAGCCCGGACTGGTTTTATGTAAAAAACTTCCCTCAGGCTGTTTTTGAAAGCACCGGTGTTGCCGTTTCTCAGGGTGAAGGCTATGTAATGGACGCAAGTCTCACTATTCGGGGTGAAAATAAAAAAGTGCTTCTGCCTTTTACCTTGCAACACGTGAATAATCAGGCTGAAGCTAAAGGCAGCCTTACCTTAGATCGAAGGGATTTCGCTTTAGGGGGAGGATTTTGGAATAATCCAAAATTTATAGGCTACACGGTGCAGGTTCATATAGATATTGTAGCAAGCCACTAGATAATTGGTTTGTGAGGGAGGCTTTTGTGGCCCTATTCGCTGCCCTTGAAGCAGGGGGGACGAAATTTATCTGTGCCGTTGGGGTGATGACCTCGGCTGCAGGGGCAGACGGCCCTGTGCAGATCCTAGCGCGTGCCCGGTTTGATACGGAACACCCGGAACAGACCCTGCCAGCGTGCGCGGCCTTTTTCAAAAAAGCGCAGGCTGATTTTGGCCCCATCGAACGCCTGGGTATTGCATCTTTCGGCCCCCTGGAACTGGATAGGAAAAGCGAGGCCTATGGGTCTATCACGCAGGCCACCAAGCCGGGGTGGCCGGGTACAAATCTTGCACGTTTTTTTGAGCGAGAGCTCGCAGTACCGGTAGTGCTGGATACGGATGTAAACGGTGCCGTGCTGGCAGAAGTGTTGTGGGGTGCAGCCAAAGGGCTGGATCATGCTGTTTATATCACGGTGGGCACGGGCATAGGGGCTGGTGCTTGGTCGCAAGGGGCTGTTTTGCATGGTCTTATGCACCCTGAAATGGGGCATGTCAGCTTAACGCGTTTGCAGGATGATAAAGGTTTTAATAGTGTGTGCCCCTTTCATGCCGATTGTGCTGAGGGGCTGGCCTCAGGCCCCGCCATCACAAAAAGGTGGGGAATGCCTGCCCATGATTTGCCGGATGACCACCCCGCCTGGGATATGGAAGCCCGCTATCTGGCGCAGCTATGCAGCACCCTCACGCTGGTGCTGTCACCACAACGAATTATTCTCGGGGGCGGTGTCATGGAACGCCCGGTCATGATTGAAAAGGTAAGGGCTGCTTTTGAGAGCGATTTTTCAGGATATATCAATACCATAGAACGCGCAGGCGGCATAAAGAGCTATCTGGTGCGGGAAAGCCATGGCGGGCAATCAGGGCTCATTGGGGCCTTTGCTCTGGCAAGTGAGACAATGAAATTTTAAGTTTTAGCGTGGCAGCCATTTTTGTTTCTGTGTATGCAGGGAAGTGTTGCCTTATTTGGGAGTGGGAAATGAAAAAGAAACTAATATGGTCGGCCTTGTTGGTAGGCAGCCTCTTCTTAACGGCTTGTGGTGAACAGGCGCAGAACACTGAGGAGGCCGCTGCCCCCGCACAGCCAGCCCTTGTTCAAACGACTTTTGGCGCGATTGAGGGGAATGTGGATAGCGAGCAGGGGGTGCTGAACTGGAAAGGCGTGCCCTATGCTGCAGCTCCGGTGGGTGATTTACGCTGGAAGGCCCCACAGGACCCAGCAGCATGGGAAGCTGTGCTGGAAACCAAGGTTTACAAAGAGATATGTACCCAACAAAAGGGAGTAGAAGGCTATTGGAAGACAACAACAGATTTTGTTGGTGGTGAAGATTGCCTTTTCCTGAATATCTGGCGGCCTGATACGGATGAAAAGAATCTGCCGGTTTTCTATTTTATCCATGGTGGCGGCAATATGGTGGGCAGTAATCATTCTGATTTCTCTGCACTCGCTAAGCGTATGAATGTTGTTGCTGTTGGTGTGGCGTATCGCCTTGGACCACTTGGGTTTCTTGCACATCCGGTGTTGAACGGTGGTTCTGGTGCAGAAAGTGTCGCAAACTATGGGCTGCTGGACCAGATCAAGGGCCTTGAATGGGTGCAGGATAATATTGCTGCCTTTGGCGGAAATCCGGCCAATGTCACCATTGGCGGTGAATCGGCGGGGGCTGGTGATGTGTTAGCCCTGCTTACCTCCCCCATGGCGAAGGGGCTGTTTCACAAGGCAATCCCGGAATCACTCGGTGAAGGTATGGAGCCAAGGGCAGCAGCTCTGGAGCGTTCCGCGCGTATGGTTGCTGTACTGAATGAAAAAGCAGGGGCCGACCTTGACGGGGAGGCATTAAAGCAGTTGATGTATGATACTAGCGCCTATGACATTCTCGAGGCGTTCAATGGGGGTGTTAAAGACGGCCGTGTCTTTGATATGAATCATATTATTGATGATGTGGTGCTGACAGGTAGCTACCCTAGTGTGATCAAATCAGGCAACTATAATAAGGTGCCGGTGATGATTGGGTATAATGAGCGGGAAATGGGGTCTCTTCTTCAGGTGTTGCCGCCGTTAAGCCCCGGTGATCCGGATTTCAGAAAATCCATACAATATGCCCAGGGCAATATCTCATTTGATGAGCTGTTTGCCAATGAAACGGAGCAGGAGATATATGAGGCGGCCCAAAAGCATAGCAGCGATATGTATGGGGCGATGGTAAATGAAATTGCGACCGTGTTGGCGGATCAGCAAAAAGAAGTTTATGCCTATCGTTTCGCTTTTGGGGAGCGTGAAGGGGTGATACCTGAGGCTGCTCATTACGTTCTTGGAGCAGGCCATGCGATGGAGCTGCCTTTTGTTTTTGGCGGAGACTTTTGTACGTTTGGGGTAACCTACACACCTGAAAATAAGCAGGGTAGGAAGGCTCTGCAAAACGCCATGATGACCTATTGGGGCCAGTTCATGCACACAGGCAATCCCACAGCGAAAGGTTTGCCTGAGTGGCAACCCTGGGTGAATGGTGACGGGCCAAAATCGATCATTCTGGATGCAACAAAAAGCGAAACTGTGATCAATATGGTGGATGATGCCCTGACAATGGAAGGGGTGCGTGCTGCCATCAATGGCCTGCCTGCTAACGTAAAGCCAAATGTAAGCTATTTGGTGGAGAGTTATTATCCCGGCATGTGGCTTTATGATTACTAGGCTTTATTAGGCTGACTTTGTAGCGTTAAAAAATAATGTTGAATGTAGATAAAGACAAGGCTAACCCTAGGCCTTGTCTTTATCTTTTTAGGGTCATTTCCTTCTTTAGATTGTTTTGATAAAATTTTATTTAAAAATTTACTCTTCACTTATTCACATAATCTATATTGCTGTCGGGTTGTGTGAGTTAGTTAGCTAGGGTGATTGAGTTATGGACCTTGAAACACTGAAAAAAATGTATCCAACACATAAGTTGGTTACCGGGGAACAATATGCTCAGGAGAGCATTACTGCCCTGAAGGTACGCACTATCCTCATGTGGTCTGATACCATTTTTGTGGATTGTGATTTCAGTGAGGCACATTTGCATTTGCTGGTTCTGAGGAATGTGATTTTTTTGGATTGTGATTTTGCAGGGGCCAACTTTGTTGCCTGTGATATTGATTATAGCGAGTTTATCAACTGCAATATCACCTGCGCTGATTTTCATGCGTCAAGTGTTGAGGATACAAGTTTCACGGATTGCCTCATCGGTGGCATGAAAGGGCCGCTGGATTTTTCATCCTGCACTTTCACGCATCCACGTTATTCACGGCGCATTCCTATTGTGTCGCAGGTGCCATATTTTGTGTGTGTCACACAGGATGCTCCCCTCTACATCTTCCGTACGCCAGATGACTGGCGCATTCACTATGGCGGGAACCGCTATCTGGTGAGCGAGGATGAGGTGGAACGCATTGAAGAGCCTTATAAGACGATTATTCGCAGCCTTCAGGTGACACAAAATGGTTTTGTTATGGCTGATGCCTAAAGAGTGTTGGCTATCTTTTTAAGCCAAGACCTTAGATGCTGACACCCTTCACTTAGAACCACATTTTTGGGGTATATGATACCATAGGAATAACCGTTTTCCTGAAACCCTTCTGGAGCGATGGTTCGTCCAGACAAGATATCGTCACGAGCGAGAAGATCTGGCGACATTGCTACTCCCATTCCTGCTGTTGCAGCTTCAATCATCAGGAAGTGATGGTCAAAAAAGATCATCTTTTTGGGGCTTTTCTTGGAAGGGTTTTGGGCTAGCCATTGTTGCCAGGCTTCCTCTCTGGTTTTTGTGCCAATGCCTGTGTAGTATCCTTGCATCCAGTCATGTTCAATATTTGGATGCATGAGCGGGCCCATTTTCTCTTTTATCAGGTTATCAACCAGCCAGTTTTGTTCAATTTGAAAATCGATGCGCCGGACAGCGAGATTTATAGCTCCAGAGTTGAAGTCAGGCGTCCCTCCTCCTACAGAGAGGTGAACCGGATAGGCAGGGTGTTGGTCCTGGAATGCACTGAGGCGGGGGATTAGCCATTTCATGGCAAGCGATCTTTCACACGAAAGTACGATAGACTTGTCGAGAGCTGTTTGTCGAATATCTAGCAGGGTTTCGGTAATGTGATTGAAGGAAAAGGAACAGGCGCGTGCCAGTTTTTCACCATCACTTGAAAGTTTCAGTCCCCGTCCTTCTTTTTCAAATAAGGTCAGTCTTAAATCATAGGCTAGTTTGCCTAATCGCCTGCTTATCGCGCCATGTGTTAATGAAAGTTCAGCTGCGGCAGCTCTCACAGAGCCTCTTCTGGCAACAGCTTCAAAGGCGCGTAAGTCATCCAGTGATGGTATCAGGGAGCGTTTCATTGGTGATTATATATCACCAATGATGATCAGATACTATCGATATTTTTCCGGAAAATATTGGGTTAAAAGATGCTTCATTGAAGTGTTGTAAAGAGAAAGTTGATCAATGAACACAATTCCGTTTGCGGTGACACTAGGTGATGCTGCGGGCATCGGCCCTGAAATCATTGCGAAGGCAGCTTCCCGATTGTTGTCGTTTCATCCATATATCGTTTTTGGTTGCCTTGGGGTTATGAGGAGGGCTGTTAGGCTTGTAGGGGCCGATGTGGCCATTCGCGTTGTTGATGACCTAAATTGTGATTTTCCGTCAGATGTGATCAACGTGTATGAAACCTGTTCTTTTAGCTCTTTGCCCCAGTATGGAAAAGTTCAGGCAGGGTGTGGTTCTGCGGCTTTTAATGCCGTAGTGGAAGCTGTTCAATATGCACAGGCAGGGAAGGTGGCCGCAGTTGTGACAGCACCTATTAATAAAGCCGCGTTGGCCGCAGCAGGGATAGGGTACCCCGGGCATACAGAAATATTGCAACATTATGGTAAAGTAGATCACTGTGCCATGATGTTAGTGAGCGACAAATTGCGGGTAGTGTTGGTCACCGTGCACTGCTCTTTGCAGGATGCTATTCTGCGAATTGATCAGGCAGCGGAAGAGATGGCTATAAAGTCAGCATATCAGGCAGGCAGAGCTCTGGGGCTTGTTTCTCCTAAGATTGCTGTGGCTGGCCTTAATCCGCATGCCGGGGAAGATGGGCTTTTTGGGAGTGAAGAGCAGAATAGCATCATACCTGCAATTAAAAATATGCAGAGTATAGGGGTTAATGTGCAAGGACCTATCCCTGGCGATACAGTCTTTATGAGGGCGCGTCAGGGCGAATTTGATGTAGTTGTTGCTCAATATCATGATCAGGGGCTTATCCCCATTAAATATATGGGTTTGGAACAGGGTGTTAATATCACCCTTGGCTTACCTTTTGTTCGCACAAGCCCGGATCATGGTACAGCGTTTGATATTGCAGGGACCGGGAAGGCCAGTATAGCCAGCTTTGAAAAAGCATTTTTGTATGCGCTTCAGCTGGTTCAGGCAAAACATAATGGAGAAGAGTAATGGGGCTGCGGTTCATTTTTATGCTGACAGTGGATGATCGCACTGTACCCGAGGCTTTTGAATATCTTGATGTGGCTCTGCGTGCCGGCATTCGCCATATAGGTTTTAAGGATATAGGTTTGCCCAAGGAACAGTTGAAAGAGCTTAATGTCAGGATTAAAGCCGCAGGTGCCAACAGTTATCTGGAGGTGGTTTCTTTAAACCGGCAGAGTGAAAGGGTATCTGCTGAGGTGGCTGTGGAGATAGGTGTGGATGTTCTTCTTGGTGGTACACATGTGGATGATGTTCTGCCAATTTTGGCGGGCTGTGATACACAATATTATCCATTTCCTGGCCGTATTGAATGCCATCCCAGTGTTTTAAAAGGTAGTATCGAAGAGATAGTATTGTCAGCTAAAAGGCTATCGGAAAAAGAAGGTGTAGATGGTCTGGATTTGTTGGCTTATAGGGCTGAACAAGATGTGCCTAAGCTTATGGAGGCGGTTTGTGCGGTTAGTGCTAAGCCAGTTCTTGTGGCGGGATCCGTATCCAGCCTTCAGAAAATTAAAGAAATAAAGCGTGCAGGAGGTGCTGGTTTTACAGTTGGTACGGCAGCGATCAATGGCGGCTATAGTGCTTCCAGATCAGGTTTGTATGAACAGTTAACTGAGATTATGAAAGATGTCGCTGTCACCAATAAACATATATCGCCGCACTATAAAAAGGCATTGCAGCAGTTGTTTCACAGTTTTAACGAAACGTGGAGCCCTAAAATCGTGGGCGAAGTGAATGAGGCCCAGATAAAAGTGGTGAAGTTTAAAGGAGCCTTTGTTTGGCATTATCATGCAGATGAGGATGAGTTGTTCTTGGTACATAGTGGTAGCCTGCAAATGAATTTCCGTGACAGAAGCGAAATTATAGAGGCCGGTGAGTTCATTGTCGTTCCAAGAGGTGTTGAGCATTGTCCCATTGCTTTAACAGATGTCTGTGAGATTGTGCTGTTCGAACCGAAAGCCACCCTGAATACAGGGAATGCAAAAAATGGAAAGACTGTGAGGACACTTGAGCGGATTTAACGTGTTTCGTTTTGGGATTTCATTCTTGAAATATCCGCTTCGCTATAGCCAAGCCCCTTCAGGATAACATCTGTATCTGCGCCGGGGGCAACAGGGCCGCTTTTTATCTTTCCCGGTGTGCGAGAGAAGCGCGGGGTTGGAATAGGGTTTTGAACGCCGTTAATGGTTTCAAAACTGCCTCTGGCTTTATGGTGTGGGTGTTCTGGCAGGTCTTCAAGGGGCAGTACACCGGCAAAGCAGGCGTCGGTGCCTTCAAGCAGGTCACACCATTCTGCCTGGGTTTTGGTTTTGAAAAGCTCAGCCAGTTTTTCCTTCAACTCTGGCCACTTATCGCTGTTTATATGGTGGGTCATCCAGCTTTCATCTAAACCTGTTTTCTGAATAAAAAGCTCCATGAACTGAGGTTCAATCGCGCCTAAGGACACATATTTGCCATCAGATGTTTCATAGGTGTTGTAAAAATGGGCACCGCCATCGAGGAGGTTTTCGCCTCTGCCACCCTGCCAGATGCCAGAGAGCATCATGCTCTGGATAGCGGTCATCATCAGGGAAACGCCTTCCACCATATTGGCATCAATTACCTGGCCTTTGCCTGAGGCGCGTGCTTCCATAATACCGCAGACCAGGCCGAAGGCGAGCACCATACCGCCGCCGCCAATATCGCCAATCAGGTTTAAGGGAATGGCGGGAGGAGCGCCTTTCGGCCCCATGGTATGAAGGGCGCCAGAGAGGGCTATGTAATTGATATCGTGCCCGGCTGCGCTGGCCAGGGGGCCGGTTTGCCCCCATCCTGTCATACGGCCGTAGGTGAGCTTTGGGTTTCGGGCATGCAGAACATCGGGACCCAAGCCCAGTTTTTCCATCACGCCGGGGCGATAGCCTTCAATCAGCGCATCAGCGTTGTCACAAAGTTTTAAAAGGGCGGCTTTGCCTTCTTCTGATTTCAGGTTTAGTTGAATGGATTTTTTGCCCCGGCGGGCCATGTCATGCGATAGTTTATTGGCTGGGATGCGGTCAACAGCGATCACTTCGGCTCCCATATCTGCCATCATCATGCCGGTAAAAGGCCCGGGCCCTATGCCTACCAGTTCAATCACACGAATCCCTGTAAGTGGCCCCATTGTTTTGCTCCTTCATCCCTTTTCTCTCGAGGTAGGGTGTTTTTTATCCCTGACCAGCTTTTGGCCAACTTAGGGCTGGACGAGGCGCGAGATCATATTATTGTGATGCGCCGAATTGAGGGCGAGCTCTTTGTTTTTGCCAGTGCCGCCCCATATAGCCAGAAAGGCCGTAACTGGGAGATAATATATATGGCGTATGATTATGATCTGTTTGTCATAGGGGCAGGTTCTGGTGGTGTGAGGGCCAGCCGCATCGCGTCCGGTTTTGGCGCCAAGGTGGCTGTGGCGGAAGAATTTCGTGTGGGCGGCACCTGCGTGATACGCGGCTGTGTACCCAAAAAGCTGCTTGTCTATGCCTCTCATTTTGCGGAAGATTTTGAAAGCGCCAAAGGGTTTGGCTGGTCTGTTGGCGAAACCAGCTTTGACTGGAAAACACTGATTGACCGTAAGGATAAAGAGATTGACCGTCTGAACGGCCTTTATATCAATACGCTTAAAAATGCCGGTGTAGAACTGATCGAGGGACGCGCCGTTATGACTGGCCCCAACGAAGTGCAGGTGGGGGACAAGCGCTATACCGCCAAATATATTCTGGTGGCAGTGGGTGGCTGGCCGCATATGCCGGATGTGCCTGGTATTGACCATGCCATCACCTCTAATGAAGCCCTGCATCTTGATGAGCAGCCAGAGCATATCGTTATTGTCGGTGGCGGTTATATCGCTGTGGAGTTTGCCGGTATTTTCCATGGCATGGGCAGCAAGGTGACACAGCTTTACCGAAACGAACAGATCATGCGTGGTTTTGATGATGACCTGCGCGACAGGCTGGCCGGTGAGATGAAAGCCAAGGGTATTGATCTGCGCACTGGCATTAATGTCACCAAAATTGAAAAAACAGAAGCTGGCCTTGAAGTCAGCTTAACTGATGGCTCAACGCTCAAGGCCGATGCCGTGATGTATGCCGCGGGTAGGGTGCCTAATACCAACGGTCTGGGGCTGGAGGCAGCCGGTGTTGCGCTGGCTGAAAATGGTGCTGTGAAGGTGGATCCATACGGCAAAACCAGTGTGAACAGCATATATGCGGTGGGCGACGTAACAGACAGGGTGCAGCTCACGCCTGTGGCTATTAAAGAAGGTCATGCTTTTGCGCTGACAGTGTTTGGCGGCGCACCTACGGCACCAGAGCATGATGCCGTTCCTTCCGCTGTTTTCTCACAGCCGCCCATCGGCACTGTCGGGCTTTCTGAAGCGGAAGCAAAAGTCAAATATGCCGGTGTGGATGTTTATGTTTCGGATTTCAGGCCAATGAAGCACACATTGGGTGGCTCATCAGAACGGGCCTTCACGAAACTGATCGTGGACAAAAACACAGACAAAGTGGTTGGTGCGCACATGATTGGTGTGGATGCAGCAGAGATCATTCAGGGCATCGGAATTGCCGTTAAAGCGGGCCTGACGAAGGCGCAATTTGACGCAACTGTGGCTGTGCACCCGTCAAGTGCTGAGGAATTTGTTCTAATGAGAACGTTGAAAGGCTGAATTTTTGGGTAATTCTGCATTAAAATAGAATTATTTTTCTTAATTAGCATTTTTTTGTGCCTGGAATAGAAAAAATATTTCGCTTTTTGACAAAACTTGTGTCATGAAGACGAAACGAATAAATAGTGCTGGTTAGGTACGGTATTAGAAAAGCAGGCTCTGGAGGCTTCGGGACGCTTTTCTGTGTGAAGGATTTAGATGAAATGGCTTCTGACGTTCAGGTTTTAGAATCAGCGGTCGTGCGGTTTGCGGGCGATAGTGGCGACGGCATGCAGTTAACGGGTAACCAGTTTACCACGTCAACAGCGCTGTCTGGTAATGACCTTTCTACGTTCCCGGATTTCCCGGCTGAAATTCGGGCACCTGTTGGAACCACCTTTGGTGTGTCGGCGTTCCAGATTAATTTTGGCGCCAAGGCCATTAAAACGGTGGGGGACAGGCCTGATGTCCTGATAACCATGAACCCTGCCGCGCTTAAAACCAATCTGCAGAATTTGCGTCCGGGTGGCCTGCTGGTGGTGGATACGGGCACCTTCACAGCACGAAACCTTCAAAAAGCAGGCTATGAAACCAGCCCGCTTGGCACGCCAGCCCTTGAAGAATATCAGGTGATTGAGCTGGATATCTCCAAGCTAACACTGGAGTCCGTTAAAGAATTTGGCCTCGGCAACAAGGAAGCGCTGCGCTGTAAGAATATGTGGACATTGGGGCTGACGCTTTGGATGTTTGGCCGTGAGCGCAAACCAATTGTGGATTGGCTGAATAATAAATTCGCGAAAAAGCCTGAAATTGCTGAGGCAAACGTGGCTGCTCTCAATGCGGGCCATGCTTTTGGTGAAACAGCGGAGCTTTCTGCTACCTTCAAACGCTATCAGATCGGTGCGACCCACTCTGAGCCCGGTACTTACCGCACAGTAACGGGTAGTCAGGCGCTTTCATGGGGTATTGTCGCTGGTGGTGAACTGGCTGGCCTACCCATCATGCTGGGCAGTTACCCCATCACGCCGGCTTCCCCTATCCTGCATGCGCTGGCAGGCCTGAAAGATATGGGTGTCGTGACCTTCCAGGCAGAA
>JBNKGK010000022.1:0-18708 GCA_050289785.1 Kordiimonas sp. | reverse complement strand
AACGGCTTGCAGGGCATCGGTGTAGGCTCGCTGTTTGAGGTTTGCTGCGGCTGAATGCCCTCCTTCGATATTCTCATAGTAGATAACCGGCTTGCCTAGCCCTAGCATTTTTGCCGCCATTTTGCGGGCGTGGCCAGGGTGTACCCGGTCATCCTTGGTGCTGGTGAAGAAGAAGGTTTCAGGATAGTCGGCCTCTGGTTTCACGTTCTGGTAGGGTGAATATTTGAGTATAAACTCCCGTTCTGCCGGGATGTCCGGGTCACCATATTCCCCCATCCATGAAGCCCCGGCCAAGAGGCCATGATAACGCATCATATCGAGAAGTGGCACAGCGCAGATGATAGCATTAAACAGATCTGGCCGCTGTGTGAGCATAACGCCTGTGAGTAAGCCGCCGTTTGAGCCGCCCCTGATGCCCAAATGTTTGGGGCTTGTGAGGCCGGAGTTGATCAGGTCTTCCGCAACAGCGATGAAATCATCATAAGCGCGCTGGCGATTGGCCTTTAAAGCCGCCTGGTGCCAGGCCGGGCCATATTCCCCACCGCCCCGGATGTTGGCGATCACATAGGCCCCGCCAGATTTCACCCATAGCTTGCCAAAGCCTGTGAGATAGGCAGGGGTGATGGAAACCTCAAACCCGCCATAGCCATAAAGCATGGTTGGGGTGCTGGCATCCAGCTTGGTGTTTTTATCCCGAATGACAAAATAGGGCACCTGCGTGCCATCTTTGGACGTGGTGAATTTCTGTTCTGTGACCAGAGCTGCTGCATCAAAGCGCGCCGGGAGTGTTTTGGTCAACTCGGGTGTTTGGCCAAGCTGAGTGGTGTATAGTGTGTCGGGCTGCAGAAAGCTCTCGTAACCCACAAAGGCTGTATCTGTCCATTCATCAGCGCTGACAATGTTCAGGCTGCCATTCTCCGGCATGTCAGAGTGAGCCGTCTGCCAGCCTTCTCCTGTGGGCGTTGCGGTGATTAGCTTGCCAGTTACATCTTCAAGTATAGCAATGAAAATGCGGTCTTTGCCGATAGAGACGGACTCGATCGCTCCTTTTTCTGAGGGCGTGTAAATAACAGCAAGGCTGCGGCTGGCATCACCCGCTATAGCATCTGTCACCAAAAGCGAAACGAGCGAGCCTGCGGGCGCTTCTTTCTCTCCTGCTTGCCAGTCTTCACGAAGTTGTATGATGATTCGATTATTAAAGAAGCCCTTGAAGTTGATGCTTTCCGGCAGATCAAGCCTCTTCAATTCATTAATATCTTCTTCATCTTCCGCGCGTTCGAGGACGTAGATGATCTCGCTATAAAAATCAGGGGCCTGCACAACGCCCACATAGGTGCCATCTGGCCGGTGGCTGGCAAAGGGGAAGCTGCCAACGTCTTCCTTTTCACCTTCATGCAGGAGTTCTGCATCTTCTATGGGCTGATCGCGTTCCCACAAGCGAACCTGGTTGGGATAGCCGGATTCCGTGAGGCTGTCTGGCCCGAAGTCTGTGGCAATTAAAAGCGTATTAGGGTCCACCCACTCTGCGTCCTGCTTGGCTTCTTCTGTGACAAAGCCATCAGCTACAAAGCGTTTGATGACGGCATCAAACTCGCGCATGACAACAGCGTCGCCCCCACCGCGCGACAGGCTGATGAGGCATCGGCCAAAATCAGGTGGCAGGCATTTTCGGTTTTTCAGAACCCAGTTTTCCCCTTCTTCCTCTGCCAACTTGTCCACATCCAATAGCGGTATCCAGTTGATATCGCGGCCCCCTTTATATGAGCGCAGACTGGCACGCCGCCACAGGCCGCGTACATGGGTTTGATCCTGCCAGAAATTATGCACGGCACCACCAAGCAGGCGGCCATAAGGAATTTTATCCTGCGCATTATAATCAGCCAGGGCGTCAGCCATCAGGCTTTCAAACCGCGGGTCTTTGGCCAGTCGTTCCTCGGAAAGACCGTTTTGCTCTTTCACCCACTCGAGCGCTCTGGTGCCTTCCACCTCTTCCAGCCACAAATAGGGATCACTCTCTTCAGCCAAAAGGGATGGGTTTCCAGCAATTGCTGTCATAAAGGCTCCTGCAATCCAGTATTTCATCATGTTTCTTCCCTTGGGGTTAGAAACTGTCTTTCCTTGCTCGTACTTCAGCAAAAACTTTAGGGAGAGGCGCACCAAACAGGCCCACCATTTCCTGTATTTCTTCGCTCATGGGTCGAAGGAAAGGGTTGGTTTCTTTTTCTTCCATCAAGCGAGAGGGGACGGTTGGCTCACCCCGTTCTCTCTTGCTGGCAACCTCTGTCATGCGGGCGATCAGGGCTTTATTTTTTGGTTCCACCGAGAGCGCAAACCGGCCATTTGAAAGCGTATATTCATGGGCACAGTACACCAGCGTTTCATCAGGCAGGGCCATCAACTTTGACAGGGAATGCCACATTTGCTCTGGTGTGCCTTCAAATAGGCGGCCACACCCCATGGCAAAAATTGTATCTCCGCAGAAAAGCGCGCGAGAACCTTCAAAATGGTACGCGATATGGCCGCGGGTATGCCCAGGCACGTCAAAAACCAGAGCCGCTTCATCACCAATATGCACCAGGTCACCATCCCCAACGGCGATATCAATGCCGGGAATGCGGTCCCGGTCGGCCGCGGGGCCTATGATCTGCACGCCGTAACGCTCTTTTAAGGCTAGATTCGCGCCTGTGTGGTCCCCATGATGATGGGTGTTCAGAATGTGGGTGAGCTGCCAGCCTCTTGCCTCCAGGGCATCAATCACAGGGCCATCGACAGCGGGGTCCACCACTGCTGTTTCACCAGAGGTTTCATCATGCAGCAGGTAAACATAATTATCCTGCAAAACAGGTATTTGAACGATTTCAAGCATCTGATTATACCCCACACTCATATTCAGGCTCTTATGCGTACTTCATTATAACCTTTATATGGGGCTGACAAAGCTTAATTCAGTTTTCTTTTTCCTTTCATCGTCTCCATTGCTTTAAGCTGCCACTCCTCTTTTTCGGTGTCTCGTTTGGCAAAAGCCCAGTGGTTACCTTGTTTGAATAAGCCTTTTGGGTTTCCGATCCGGCAGTGTTCTTGCAGTTTGATGAATGCGAGGAAGAGCCCCACCTGATCAGCATAAAAATATTTTTCTTTATGGTGGAGGGCATATTCAAGCCTGTTTACAAGATATGTTGATACAGTTCTGCAGAACAGGCTTGTGTTTGGGGCTAACCTAAATGCGGATGACCCAGCGGCAATAGCTTCCCAGCCTGCTCTGCTACTGCTTTTCTTGGAACTTAGGGCTGTGTGAAGCAAAATAGTATTTTCTGAATTATGCCAGAGAGATTTTAATGAGCAGTCATTGACACCATCGACATCACAGGTTGCGACTTTATGATAATGAGCAAGGTATTCTGGTAAATAAATGTATCGGGCTGCAGCATAGTAGCCTCGTTTCACGTCATCAGAATTAGATGGGTCGAGATTGTGATCAACGCTGTAGTTTATTTTGATCCCTAATTGTTTTTCATAAGAGCTGATTAGGTCAATTGATGGTGCAAAGTTAACACAGTGCCAATGAATAACACTGTTTGGGTTTCTTGTGGCAAAGCTAGATAGAAAGCCGTTGGCATATCTTTCAAAATATATTTTGTCTGAGGAAACAAGAATGATGCCTTCACTAGAGGCTGGGTGCCGCCAAAAGTGCTGGCATTGGGTAAACATGCCTTGGGATAAATTAGTTGTTTTCAAAGCCTCAATAGGCACAAATAATTCACTTGTTGCAAAAACACCAATTAATATCCCGTCAATATTCTGTGACCGTATGTAAAGGTCTATAGCTTCTTCATTCAGGCCTTCCATTTGAGCAAGAAGCCCCTCATAGACAAGATGATTTTTGTGGAGCTCTGGGGCGATTTGTTTGGTATATTCAATTGCCTGTTTGAATAGAATCGTTAACTGATCAGTAGCATTACCTTTAATTATATCTGGCGTTATGAGGCGATAGCAGGCCAGTATATACCAGTCTGATAGAATGGATCGGCGAGGATCACCCACTTTGAATTTCTCGATGCAGGTTAATGTTGCTTTTTTTAGAGGATGCCAAGCTCTAAGTGTGTGGAGAATAGAACACAGCTCATAGTGTATGTAACTATCAAGATTTATTTCAGCATTGCGTGCAACATATTCGAACATTTCCTCAACAAGAGGATGCTGCCGTTCCTTTTGTCGCATGGTCAGGCCCAGGTACATAATTTTATCTGATATAGTTTTGGGCTCCGCCCTGGGCAATAACCTATTAATGCGGCCATCATTTTGAATGGTGAGGTTACCTATTTTGTGCCTTGTGTAGAAAGGGTTGTCTGCCCCACCTGCACTATAGAGCCATTCTTTCTCTTGTTTGTGACATTGTTGAATTATATCCGCAAGGTTCGCCGATATATCTGGAATGTTTTCTTTTTGCCAGGCAGTCTTAAATTTCCGGGACATAATACAATTAATAAATGTTAAATAATCTCCCTTGGATAGAATATTTCAGGTCATCAATCAAACTATTAACTGTATTTTCTCTACTAAAAACACTTTTCTAAGGGGAAGAAATTATTTAAATTATCTAATTTAAATAATGGTGTGGTTGTAAAATATTGTTTCTACATAATTATATGTTTGAATATTGAGGTGTTGTGGGATGCGAAAAGAGGTTGGGAACGTTGCAGCCATAGCTATAGCAAAAGATGAAGCGGCCTATTTGCCGGAGTGGATTCATCACCAGCTTTATTTTGGTTTTTCCCCTATTTTTATTGCGCTTAACCGAACTGTTGATGCCAGTTGTGAGGTTATAAAAAAAATCCAGGAAAAATATGACCAAGTGTATTTTGTTGAAATGGATTGGATTGACTGGGTAAAGAGCTCTGGAGAAGATTTTAACCCAGAGATGCAAAATCTTTCTTATGCTTATCTGGTTGATTTTATACGTCGCTCTCATTGTGATGTGACGCATGTCATGCTGATTGATGTTGATGAATATTGGTTTCCTGTCAACTTCAAGGATAGTATTGTGACATGGATCAAACGGCTGCCATACTTTGATATCCTGTCTTTTTACTGGCTATGCCAACAGGGTGATAAAGAAGCATTTGAAGTACCATTTGTTAATCGGACAGGTGGCGTCACAGGGCAGATCAAATCCGTTATAAATTTGGGGTCGCCTCACCGAATTAAACAGATCAGGCCTCATTGCCCCTTATTGGATAGCCATGCAGACATCATTCATGTTGATGAGTGCGGCAAGCCCTTTTCACCAAAACAAGGACAGCGTGCCAAACCGTACCCAGGTTATAAGCATGAAGCTTACATATTGCACAGAATGCAGAGGTCGGAAGAAGAATATTTATCATTGCTGGCCAGTAGCAGGTTTAAAAGTGATGTTCCGATCAAACACAACCGGGATGGTTTTGTGGTACAGGAGGAATCTTTTGAGGTTATGCCACCTTCGGAGGAGCTGCTGCAATATCATCAGTCGCTAAGGCAGTTTGTTGAACAATGTGAGCTTCTGGAGGTGCTGGAGGATAGTCGCATTACTGTGAGGCAGCGTGCCAAGGCTATTCTGAATTTGGATAGAAAGCGATTGTTTGAAAATCTGGGCACATATATTAAGGCGCTAAGGGGTACGAAAGCTTATCACAAGCTAATGGATATTTTAGACTGTCTATCAGATTTATCTTCCCCTGAGATAAATTCTATCCGTGACTGTGCCGTTGCCTTTGAAGGTGATGATTTATCAATTAGTTATGAACTGATGCAAAAGGCTCGAAATGCCCGCCCTCATGGGCCTTTCATTGCTAAAAAAGTGGAAGAATATAGAGCTATATTAAGGGCAGCATAAATACACTCAGTGCTACAGAAATATCTTGCCGGGGTTCATAATGTTATGAGGGTCTAGAGCGGTTTTTAGTTGCTGCATAACGGTTACCGCACTCCCGCGCTCCCATTCCAGAAACTGGCGTTTACCAGCACCGATGCCATGCTCGCCGGTGCAGGTGCCGCCCATCTCGATGGCGCGACGGACCATACGGCTGTTGAGGTTTTCCGCAATTTGCATTTGTTCCGCATTGTCTGGCTCGGTCGCAATAATGGTGTGGAAATTGCCATCACCCACGTGCCCCAGCATGGTCGCGAACAAGCCTGATGCTTGCAGGTCTGTTCGTGTTTCCAGCATACAGTCACCCAAACGGGAGATAGGCACGCATACATCGGTGGAAAAAACATGGCTCTCTTTTGCCATCGCTCGCGTGGCATAATATAGCTGGTGGCGGGCGTGCCACAGACGGTTAATATCTTCCTGATGCTCGGCAAAGCTAATAGCGTTTGCTCCTATTTCATCTGCAATGCCTGTAAATAAGCTGATCTGCTCTTCCACTCCCTTTTCTGTGCCAGCAAATTCCAGAAACAGAGTGGGCTTTTCTACATGGCTCATATGGGCATATTGATTAACGGCTTTTATGGATGTTTCATCGAGAAGCTCGATGCGTGAAACTGGCAAGCCCATCTGTATGGTAGCGATAACAGTTTCAATGGCTGAGTTCATATCAGGAAAACGGCATGTGCCAGCCATCAGCTTTTCAGGGATGCCATATATTTTTAGGCTGATACCAGTGATGATGCCAAGTGTGCCTTCGGCACCGGTATATAGATGGGTGAGGTCATAACCTGCAGCAGATTTTTTAGCTCTGGTCCCCGTTTCGATGATATCACCAGAGGGCGTAATAACCTGAAGAGAGAGCACCTGCTCTCGCATCGTGCCATAACGCACCGCATTGGTGCCAGAGGCCCGAGTGGATACCATACCCCCAAGGGTGCATTCCGCCCCTGGGTCCACGGGGAAAAAGAAGCCTTTATCTCTGAGGTGGGCATTCAGTTGCTGCCGTGTGACACCGGGTTCAACCCGTACATCGAGGTCAGCACCATTTACAGCCAGTATCTGGTTCATGCCGGACAGGTCAATCGATAACCCGCCCCAGGGAGCACTGATATGTCCTTCAAGGGATGTGCCCGCTCCGTAAGGGATGATGGGCATCCGGTGCTGTGCACATATCTGCACAGCCTTTTGCACGTCTTGTGCTGTTTGAGCGAAAAGCACCGCATGGGGAGGATAAGCCTTGACTATGCCCTCATCCCTGCCATGAGCATCGCAAATTGCCTTTTGCGTGGCCAATTGTGTTTTGAATAGGCTTTGCAGTTCATGAAGTGCTTGTTTAAACTTCTGTGTTGATGGCGTGTGCATAGGCCTGCCCATTTTAGTTGGTATTGCCTCTTTTTACAGAAGATACTTGCTGAAAAGGTGTTTCGTTATTAACCACCTATCAACCTAATAACTGTATCATTGGAAACTATTCGATACAAATGGGATGGGAAACAAGTCATTATGTCAGCAGTGTATGAGTGGCTTTTTGTGGAACATAGTTTCCCGCTTTTTGTTATTAGTATAGTGATTTGCCTAGCCTTTTCTGTTCTTGCTGTCAAACTCACCAAATATTTGTATCGTCCTGCTGAACAGCGATATCGATTAATGTGGCTGGGCCTGAGCTCTGTCACAATGGGGTTTGGCGTGTGGGCGGCTCACTTTATTGCGATGCTGTCCCGCCAGCATAGTGTGCCTGATCAGTATTCAATTGGTTTGGTACTCACTGCCTTTTCTCTAGCCACATTTATGAGCGCGGTGAGTTTATCGGTTCTCTTATTTTACAAATCGACAGGTACGGTGGTGATTTCAGGCCTGGCGCTTGCTATGGGGGTCTTGTCAGCTAATTATATTACGCAGTACGGGCCGGTATGGTTGCCGTCACAGGTTCTGGGCTCTTCGGCTTTTATGGCCTCTGCATTTGTTGGATTGGCTGGGTCTGTCATCGCGGTTTTCCTCGCTAGTCAATATCGCCGGGGAATGCCCTTCATCTGGCCTGCAGTTACGATGGCTGCAGCTATCTTGGGCCAACATTATATTGGTGCTGTGGCTACGGTATCAGGGCATATGTCCCCCGCTACTGTTGCAAATGCAGTCGAAATCAGAACATTGTCATTATTCAGTGTATGCTTGATCGCTGTTGTTATTGGCCTCTTCGTTGTCTTTGCGATTGGCATGGATAAATATTTCGCACGACGTAATTATGCTAATATAAAGCGATTACGCATCCTCAGTAATGCCGTGCTAGAAGGTGTTGTTGTTCTTGACCTGTCTGGCCGTATAATGGATGTAAACGGTTCCTTTTCTTCTCTGGCAGGTAGTACAGTGCGACGGTTGAAGGGACGACTGTTTGCAAACTGTTTTAAATCTCTTCCTCCTCTTATCCTAAAACCTTGCCGACAATGTCAGGAAGATGCCATCCTACTTAGTGCCACGGGGGAAGAGATTCCTGTAAAGCTGACTCTCAAGCCAGTGCAGCAACATCGGGAAAATACTTTTGTCTGTATTGTGCATGATGTGAGAGAGCAGATGGAGGCGGAAAACAAAATCAACTATCTTGCCAGCCATGATACTGTCACAGGTCTGCCTAACAGAATATTGTTCCACGAAAAACTGGCAACCGCAGTTGAGAAGGCAAAGCGCCGAGGCTCTGTTTTTGCGTTGTTTCACATTGATGTTGATAAATTCAAGGATCTGAACGGCAGGATTGGGTCGAAATTAGGGGACGAACTCCTGAAAGAGATAGGGGTTCATTTGCAGAGACTGGCTAAAGATGGTGATGTGGTTGGTCGTTTGTCGGCCGATCAATTCTGTTTCTTACGTGGAGGCCTTGACAGCCAGGTTGCGTGCCAGAAGTTTATAACAGACCTGCGCCGCAAAATGATGCAACACTTCCTCATCGAAGATCATGATATTACCCTGACAGCTTGTCTGGGCATTGCGCTTTACCCTGATGGGGCGGAGAGCGCAGAGCATTTGTTGGACCGGGCAGAGCTTGCATTAAAAAGGGCTAAGGCGCAGGGAGCTAATAGATATTGTTTCTATGAATCGGCGGTGGATAAGAAGCTTGAGCAGAGGCGAGCTCTCAAACACGATCTTATAGGTGCGCTTGGCAGGCGTGAGTTTTTCCTGGTCTATCAGCCTCAATATCATGTTGAAGATGGTGGTTTAGCTGGGTTTGAAACCCTTGTGCGCTGGAAGCACCCTGTGAGGGGCATCGTAAGTCCGGCTGAGTTTATTCCACTTGCCGAAGAGACAGGACTAATTCACGAAATAGGTATCTGGATTTTGAACGAAG
Source organism: Kordiimonas sp. (assembly GCA_050289785.1). Lineage (GTDB taxonomy): Bacteria > Pseudomonadota > Alphaproteobacteria > Sphingomonadales > Kordiimonadaceae > Kordiimonas. The sequence continues at coordinate 9,466 of JBNKGK010000022.1, read as the reverse complement.
CATGTCGTGAGGCGGCGTCTTGGGGTGCGCCCTATAGCATTGCCATAAACCTCTCTCCCATTCAGTTTTTGGAAGAAGGTATGGTGGAGTTAATAGCTGATATTGTGGAAGACACAGGCCTAGACCCTTCCAGGCTGGAGCTAGAGGTAACCGAAGGCGTGCTTATCGAGGATGAGCAATTAGCGTTGAAGGTTCTAAATGAACTGAAAGCACTTGGTATCCGTTTGGCAATGGATGATTTTGGTACTGGCTATTCTTCGCTCAGTTATTTACAGAATTTTCCCTTTGATAAAATAAAGATTGATCGCACCTTTGTGATGCAGATGGATAGTGATACTCATTCTGGTGGTATTGTGCAGGGGGTGATCGGTCTTGCGCACGGTCTGGGCATTCCTGTATTGGCGGAGGGAGTGGAGACACCCGAACAGCTCAAAATGCTGCAGGAGCAGGGGTGTGATGAGGCTCAGGGCTATCTGCTCGGAAGGCCAGAAAATATCAGGACTTATGATGCTAAAGGCCTGAAGGCTAAAGATATCGTCAATCAGTAAAAGCTTATATTTCCTTCCTTAAAAAAATCGCCCCGCCATTTCTGGCGAGGCGCAGAGCATTCAGGGAGGAAACTCAATACAAAAAGGAACATGATGACCTTTCTGAGATAAGCATGCCGTGGCATCGGGGTCACCAGCAACAGGAATGCGATCAGTGGTTTTCTTTATGCGGTAAAGTGCAAAAAAATGGCCGGGTATAAAACCCGGCCCGAGTCACGACAGCGAGGATATTGTGGCGCGCGTGGCGCTGCCACAATATGGAGGAACGTAACTAGGTCACGTCCGCTCACCTCTATAAAAAACCAAATATTCGCGCCGGGGTCAATGTTTCTCTTCAAATAGCTTAAAAAAGTAAACAAAACAAAGCCTTATTAGCTGATTCCATAGCGAAAATTTCTTTTCAAAGATTTGTTTTGAAGATGAAAAAACAAACTGAATGGGGTGATTCGGATATTAACTGGCGAGTGTGTTGGCTGTGGCGTAGAAATTTATTCACACTCACCTGATTATGATTGCTTGCTAATGAAGTCATCCATCATTTTACAGGCAGCAGGGCCTAAAAGAACCACAAATAATGTTGGCAGGATAAACAGAATAAGGGGCACGGTTAGTGTGGCTGGCAGCCTGGCGGCTTTTTCTTCTGCTTTCATGAGCCGCTCGTTTCGGAACTCTGCAGAAAGTACGCGTAGGGATGTGGCCAGCGGAGTGCCGTATTTCTCGCTTTGCACAAGCGTGGTGATTACACTCCTCAGGGCTGGCAGGTCTACCCGCTCAGAGAGGTTCAAAAGCGCCTGGCGCCGTTCCGGCAGAAAACCAAGCTCAATGGCTGTTAGTGAGAAATCCTCAGCCAGTTCAGGGTAGGCCCGCCCCAGTTCTTTAGCGACACGGTTGAGGGCGCTATCCAAAGTGAGGCCAGCTTCGGCGCAGACAACCAGAAGGTCCAGAGCGTCCGGCAGCCCTTTCCTGATCGCATCTGTTCTTTTGGCTTTGGCATTGCTGACGTAAAGATCGGGCAGTTTAAGGCCCAAAAAAACCATGGCCACTGCGTAAAGCGGGTGCATTTTCTCGTGGCCGGGCATCATGCCAAAACCATAAAAGGCGACAACAGCAATCAGGCCCATCACGAGGGGCATGACAAGGCGCGCTACCTGATAAATGACCATGGCGTCGCCAGAGCGAAAGCCTGCCTGGGTGAGAAGGGTGGACACCTTTTTGCTTTGCTCGTTCTGAAGCAACTTCAGTTTATCAGCAAGCGTCCTCAAGGAGGTAACGCCATCTGTTTTCTTAACAGGTGAGCGGCGTTTGGCTGTGGTGATCAGGCCTGCTTTTAGCGCTTCCCTGCGATCCTGCAGGGATTTAACCCTGCTTTTCATGGGGTCCCGTACAAGTGCGGTTTGGTAAATGACGAAGATCACCAGCATGGCGACAAGGCCAGAGGCCAGCGAGAGCAGGTCAATGATGGATATGCCGAGGATGTTTTCGATTGATTCCAGCATCGCCTGACCTACACCTCAAAACTGATCATTTTAGACATGATGAACACACCAATGCCCATCCACAAAAGGGCGCCAATGCCAGTGATAATGGCTTTGGGGTGTGTGAAAAGCACAATGCCATAATCATAGTTCATGACCATAATAAGCCCGAGCATGATGAACGGCAGGAGGCCTACAATCCAGGCACTGGCTTTGGCCTCTGATGAGAGGGCCGACACTTTCAGCTTCATAGATTGCCGTTGTCGCAGGATAGTGGCGAGGTTGCCGAGGGTTTCCCCCAGGTTACCGCCGGTTTCTCGCTGCACCACAAGAGAGATAACAAAGAATTTAAAATCTGGTGTATCCAGCCGTTCGGCTGTTTCCCACAGCGCTTCCTCCAGTTGTTTGCCAAGGCGCATGGAATCTGTGATTTTACGGAACTCGGTGCCAGTGGGGGCACTGATCTCGCGGCCCACGTTAGCTATGCACTCATTCACAGGCAGGCCGGATTTGAGGCCGCGAACCATCAGGTCCATCGCTTCCGGGAACTGCTTGGTAAAGCGATCCATACGTTTGGTCATCCGGCTGGATACAAACATATGGGGCAGGCCAGCGCCTAGAATGAATCCCACAAGCAGACTTAACACTGGTGCTGCCCCCATAATGAACAGGCCAGTGAAAGCGAAAAGGAAAATACCGAGCGAAATCATTGCATAGCGGGAGAGGGTTAAATCCAGCCCTGCTTTGGCCAGCCGTGCCTGAATTTGGTTCTGCTTTGGCAGCAGATCAGCCAGTTTGCCTGCTAGTCCGGTTTCTCGTTGATTGAGGCGAATGGAACGGGAAGATTCTCCCTTCAGGCTGCTGCGCTCAACAAACCGCTGCTTGAAGCGATTAAGCTTTTCCCGTGTTTGTTTGCGCCCTTTGCTGAGCACACGGCTGAGCACAAGAACTGCAATCAACAGAACAAGGGCGGCCAGCCCTCCGGCGAATAAGATGATATCTATATTAGCACTTTGCATCATATTATCCGTTCATGGCTTCCATAAGGGCGCGGTCCAGACCAAAATACTCGGCATTGGTCAGGAAATGAGGACGTACACCGGTTGACCGGAACCGTCCCTGCAATTTGCCGCTTTCATCTTCCCCGGTGAACTCATAGACAAACAGGTCCTGTGTGGTGATCACATCGCCTTCCATACCGACAACTTCTGTCACGTGGGTGGTACGTCTGCCACCATCACGCATTCGTTGCACCTGTACGATCAGGTCAAGGGAGGCGGAAATCTGTTCCCGGATGGCTTTTGCGGGCAGGTGCAGGCCAGCCATATTTACCATATTTTCAAGCCGGGTGAGGGCTTCACGAGGGCGGTTCGCGTGGATAGTGCCCATAGAACCATCATGGCCCGTGTTCATGGCCTGTAGCATGTCGATGGCTTCCCCACCCCTGATCTCACCCAAGATGATACGGTCCGGCCGCATCCTCAGGGCGTTTTTTACCAGGTCACGCATGTCAATTTCGCCCTGGCCCTCCAGGTTGGCAGGGCGGGTTTCCAGTCGCACCACATGGGGCTGCTGTAGTTGCAGCTCCGCCGCATCCTCAATGGTGACAACACGTTCGCCTTTATCCACCATACGGGAAAGGGCGTTTAGCATGGTGGTTTTACCAGACCCAGTACCACCGGAAATCAGGATGTTCAGGCGGCAGGCCCCGGCGATTTTAAGGAGTTTGGCCAATGGGGGCGTGATGCTGCCGAATTCCAGCATCTTGTCCAGTGTGATTTTGTCTTTGGTGAATTTACGGATGGAGATAGAGCAGCCATCAATCGCCAGTGGCGGCGCGATTACGTTCACCCGGCTACCATCGGCCAAGCGGGCATCACAGATGGGGGAGCTTTCATCCACACGCCGGCCTACGGCTGTTACAATACGCTGGGCGATATTCATCAGGTGCTGGTTGTCACGGAAAGTAACGTCTGTGAGGGTTAGCTTGCCGCGCTGTTCTACATATACCTGCCTGGGGCCGTTGATCATGATGTCAGAGATGGTTTCATCCGCCAGTAACGGTTCCAATGGACCAAGGCCCAGCATATCATCAAGCAGCAGACCAACCAGATCACGCTGTTCTTTCAGGTTCAGATTTATCTTTTCCTGAACGAGAAGCTCCCCCACTACTTCTCCCACCTGTTCGGCAAGCTCTGGCCGGGGCAGTTCGGCGGCTGCGGCTGGGTCAATATGCTCCATTAAGAGAGATTGAATGCGGTCTTTTGCTTCCAGAAGCGTGTTTTTATTATCTGACTTCTTGCCACTTTGTTTGTTTTGATCGACATCCTGGTCACCAATCGGGCCAATGCTTGTTTCTGCTTCGTTCAGCAGATAGGTGATCAGGTCAGATTTTTGTTGCGGGGTTGGTTGCAGGGCCGCTGAGGCAGCAACCCTGTCCAGAAGGGCATCAATTTTTTTTGTGACTTCGCCCTTCGTCGCCATCCGCAGTTCGTCTGTTGTGAAGGTTTTGGATAACTCTTTTTCACCCAGTAAGGCCAGTTGATCCGTGATGTCCATATTACTGGCTGATGTGTCATTGAACAGTGAGGCTTCAGCTTGCGCGGGTGTTTCATAGCTAGGAGCATTATCGCCATTTATCGGGGCTTCTTCCGTTGGGGCGGAGGTGGCAGGATCTGGCATGCCAGAACCACGACCAAAAGCACCGTTGCCAGTGCGCTTTAGCCCCTGTCTCTTCTTGCCGAATGCTGATGGTCTCATATTATTCACGAACCCGAAACTTTCCAATTCTGCCTAGCCTAGGCTATTTTTGTAAAAATTTTCCAAACCATGATGTTTTTTCCGTTTTTTCTTCCTCTTCCGGATTAAACAGCTTGAGAATGTCCGTATAAGCGCCGCTGATTTTGCTGGTGGGGGCCACTTCCGCTACCATTTTACCCTTCTGTGTGGCGGCCATCATGGTTTTAGGGTCATACGGAATTTTAACGTCCACTGCATATTCCACAGAGTTTTCAAAATCCTTCTCATCCACCTCCGGGGGCTGTAGGCCATTTTTACCGGAAACCAGGTGGATTTTAGTCTCTGGTGCCATTTGTTTGATGCGGGCAATCATACGGATGCAATCCCGTGCGGCGGTGAGTGAATAATCAGTTACCAAAACCACATCTGTTGCAGCGGCCAGCATGTCTGAGTGATCGCCGAGTGTGTGGCGAGGTACATCCACGACAACATTTCTGAAATTTTCAGACAAAGCTTTGGTGAGCTGCTCAAGCGCACCGGGGGCTGGCTCCTGTAATGACCCCATCGGGGCCTCTGCGCCGAGAATAGAGAGATGCTTCACGGGTTTCACCACGGCTCGTTCGAGGAACAGGCCATCAACCCGGGCAGGGTTATCCAGTGCGTCAGCAAGGCCTCTGCCTGGTTCCAGGTCAAACTGCATGGATGTTGTGCCAAAATACAGATCCAGATCCAGAATAACGGTAGGTTCGTTCTTATGGGCATATAACCATGCGATATTTGTGGCTAGTGTGCTGGTGCCAAGGCCGCTGCGCACACCGGCGATGACAATTTTTTTGCCATCTCCGGTATTGACTGCTTCTGGGGCTTCATCCGGCATTGTCATGGCTTCTTCTGCCGTGAGGATAGCGTCGCGCAACACATCTGCCGTAAGGGGTTTCACCAGATAATCATGTACACCTGCGTGTAGAAGGTCTCTGTACAAGGTAACATCATTCAGAGTGCCTAGCGCCAGAACCACAGTGCCTTCTTCACACACATCAGCCAGGGCCTGCATATCCACTCTCGGGTCTTCACTGTCAGACAAGTCCACAATCAGGAATTCCGGGCAGGGCATGGCGCCGAGGGAACGAACTGCAGAGGCTATCCCGCCGGAGAAGATCATATTGGCTGACCAGCCATGCTCACCAATGATGGGTAGCAGAATCTGGCTGGACATTTCATCGCAGATGTAGGCGGCGAAGGGTTCGCGGTCTATTTTCTTTTCGGTCATGATGCTCATGGCTGCTTTCCTGACTTACTTGCTCGCGCCGCGAACGGGGGTTGCGCCGTCCATGCCTGGCATGCCGTCAAAGGACATGGTGATGGACGGGCCACTGTTTGCCGGGGCCGGGGAATAGATGGCCCCAACGGCGGCACCGGTGGAATTGCCTTCAAATTGCCCAGCCACCAAGTCACGGGGATTGGCGATCATTAGGCCCAGATTGGCGGTGTTCGAACATCCCAGATAGGGGCTGGTATTATTCCGCTGGTTATTGGAAACCTCGGCAGGCCAGTTGCCACATACAGGGGTTTGTGCCACATGCCTTTCCACATAGAGGATGATAGCCCCATCTTTTGGTGTTTCCCCTAGTGATTGAATGCCACCATAAACAAAGCCGCGCTGTCTGATATGGTCTTCAATGGCTCTCAGGCGGACAAGAGAAACCTCATTGGTATCGAGGATCATGACATCACCGTATCCTGCGTCTATACCCATCAGGAAAGCATCGATGGCCCTGTATGTGCCGGACGACGGTGTGTCTGTGCTGTCTTCCTCGGCTTTAATCTCGTGGCTCAGCCGCACCATCTGCACAGTATTGCGCGTCACTGTGTCTGTGTAGGAAGGTGTGCCCACACTTGTATGCTGGCAGGCGGTCAGACCCAGTAGGCTCAAACTAGCAAGAGCAAGTGTTTTTCTAAACATTGGTCTTTCCTTTCTACTTCAGCACAAAGCCCGCCCGCTTTTTCAGCGAAGGCCCTTTGCCTGTGTCCTGTGTGCCCACAGGGTTGGTTTCTGTAGGCTCCCAGCGGCGATCTTTCAGATATCTGTCCATGTCTTTTGGCGTCACGAAACGATCTGTTGGCAGAACAAGCTGCCTGTCAGAGACCGGCTGCACCACATAAGGGGTAACAACAATCAGCAGCTCGGTTTCCTCGTGGCGGAACTGCTCTGAGCGGAACAGGGCCCCGAGGATGGGCAAGTCACCTAGGCCGGGGAATTTGCTGGCATCCTGCACCACATTATTCTGGATGAGGCCTGCGATGGCGAAGGACTGGCCGCTGCCCAGTTCGATTGTTGTTTCTGCTCTGCGTGTGCTGATGGAGGGTACGCTGATGCCGCTCACCCGGATGGCCCCTGCGGAGGAGAGATCACTCACTTCAGGGCGCACCTTCATGGAAATACGGCCAGAGTTCATCACTGTTGGGGTGAAATCCAGTTTTACGCCGAACTCCCGGTATTCAATGCCAATGCCATCTTTACTCGGGACAGGGATCGGAAATTCACCACCAGCAAGGAAGTTGGCCGCCTGACCTGTGAGGGCGGTTAGGTTAGGCTCGGCCAGCACTTTCAGGAAACCTTCTGTGTCCAGCGCATCGATAGCGTAGTTCAGGTCAAGGTTAGAGCCGATGACATCACCGTAGAGCGCAAAATTCTCTGTCGGCAGGTTAAACACCTTTTTAGGCAGGTTGGTCACAGGGTCTGCCACAATATCAGCCACATTACGCCCCTGTGCCAGTCCAATGCCGAAGCTGGAATTAAACAGGCCGCCTTCCCAGTTAATGCCCAGTTGCTTGAGAACAGAGCGGGATACCTCGGCAATACGCACCCGCAGGTTCACCTGTGTTGGCTGCAGTACATTCAGGCTGTTTAACACTCGGTCTGTATCCAGCACAGAACGGGCAAGCTGTTCAGCCAGAGCTGCTTCATCGGGGGCGGAGACATTACCCTGCAAAACGATAAGCTGGCCAAGCGTTGTCACTTCAATAGGGGTGCCTGGTAACATACGGGCATAAGCAGACCTTAAAGCGCCCAGATTACGGGTCACGGTCACAGTGCTGCTGAAGATGGTCTGGTCATCCTGATCCAGAGCGTAAAGGCTGGTTTCCCCCTGCATTTTCCCAAGGATATAAACCACGCGGGGTGATTTAACCTGCACATCGGCAATATCCGGGTTGGCGATGAAAATCTCGGTGGCAGCTCTGTCCAGACGGATCAGGGAGCCTTTACCCACTTCCACCGTCAGGGTGCCTGTTGTTGGGCTGACAACCTGAGCGCCATTTCTATCCAGTAACGGTTCAGCAAAAACGGCGGGGCCGGCCGCGGCGCATGTGCACGCCAGAGCAACAAAAGCTTGTTTCAAAAATGCCATTTGGGGGCCTCTCATTATTCGTCTCCCTCTTGTGGCTGATCGTCACTGAGAACACGAACCACGCTGACGCTTGTTCCCCGGCTGACACGTACCAGATTGGACGGTGTGCTTTTGTTCGGGGCTGGCAGATATTTGCTGATTTCATTACCCAGAGTTTGAGTGAGCGTTTGGGAGATAGGGGGGCTTGATGGCCCGGCGTTTAATTCCTCATCATCGCTGGCAAGGCTACGCAGAGACAGGGAAAGGGTGCCCAGTCGTTCCAGCATGGCAACTTTTTCTGCCATTTTTGGGGTCACTTCCAGTGTGACGGTTTTGCCAACCATGGCTTTCGGTTCAGATGTTTCGCTGCGCTGATCGATGCCCAGCACGCGTACATTTTGGAAAACGGTTTCTGCGATGGTGTAGCGTTTCTTTTGGCCCGCCTCTACAATGTGGGTGAGGATCACGTCTACACGGTCACCGGGGAAAATGAAGCCGCCAATGCCTGTAACGGCGGATACTTTCACAGAGACAGCTCTCATGCCGGGTGTCAGGATCGCCGCCATAAAGCCGCGCTCACCTTGTGCAACAACACTGGTTCTGGTGATGGGTTCCCCTTTGGTGATAGGCGCACGGATGACCTTGCCTTCCATGTCCTGCAGATCTTTTGCTTTATCACCACCCTTGTTGAAATAGGCATCATTCAGGCCTTCTTCAGGCCAGGGCTGCCAGGCTAGGTCTTTTCCTTTGATAATGGTGCCAACAGGAAGGTTATGAGCTGCGACCATCACTTCCGCTGTAAGATTTTTCACAGAAACTGCCTGTGTTTGTGCGGCTTCTTCCTGCACACCTGTCAGGAAAGAGCGGGTCATGAGCATAACAAGCAGAACGCCAAGGCCGGCAACTGCAATGAGAATGATATTTCTGGGGTTCATATGCCCCTCCTGAACATCTGTTGGCCAATATTAGTCGCTATCGGGCGCTTGTTCTCTGTGCGCATGAGAGCGACGTTGATGACAGGTTGGTCGCTTAGGCCGGTAGGGCCATAACTCTTTGAAAACATATCCAAAGCCCACCGGTGGCAATGGCCACACCGTATGGAACTTGTGTGTTTTCTGGCATAATCTGTGGTGAGGTGGTACGCGCTATTCGGCTATATATCATTGTGCCAAGGGCAACAAAACCGCCAGCTATGGCTACACATAATATGAATGGCAAGACATGTGTTGATCCTGCGATCAACGACATGGCTGCCATAAGCTTAACATCGCCGCCGCCTATCATACGCAGGGCAAAAAGCCCCAGGCCTACGGCG
>JBNKGK010000021.1:0-18837 GCA_050289785.1 Kordiimonas sp. | reverse complement strand
GATACTTTCCTCTTTTCCTCGAAAACCATCCCCGGCAATGAACGCGGCGTGATCCGGGTGATGAATGCGTTTTCGGAAATGGGCGTCGATGTGGTCGATGACCGGAACGGGCTCTACCACGTCTCGGGCCATGCCAACCGGCCTGATCTCGCGAAGATTGGTTATGCAGGTGGTGTACCGATGGGTGGTGACCTGACAGCAGCACCAAAAGGCAAAGCACCAAACTTCATCATCCGCGCCGTGAAAGACCCGAACGGAGCAAACTTAGACCGGGTTCAAGTGATAAAAGGTTGGCGCTCCGCTGACGGTGAGCTGCATGAGAAAATCTATAATGTAGCTCTGTCTGGTAGCCGCAAGGATAAAGGCACAAAAACCAAAAAGGTCGGCTCCACTGTCGATGTAAGAGAGGCCAGTTACACCAACACCATTGGCGAGGCTGAATTGGCCACCATGTGGACAGACCCGGATTTCAAGGCAGATGAACTGGCTTTCTATTATGTACGGGTGTTAGAGATCCCCACCCCACGCTGGACAGCCCATGACGCCAAGTTTTTTGGCATCAAAGATGTGCCCGACGATGTGCCAATGGTGACACAGGAACGGGCCTACACATCCCCTATCTGGTACACACCATAAGCTTTTATGTTCACTTACCCTGCACTTTCCCGTAAACTAGGCCATGAGGCATGGGAAGGTGTTAGGGTAAGATGCTTGTTAGTAATATGTTTCTGAGAGACTATCTCAAGGGTGTGGAAAGTAGTGGCCATAACCTGGCCTATGTGCTGAACAAGGCCGCTATCGCCACAGATACCTATACAAACCCTGGTGCCCATGTCAGCAGTGAACAGTTTGCCATGGTGCTGGGACAAGCCACACTCATTACAGATGATTGTTTTGCCCATCACGTGAACGCCACCATGCCTGTGCGCCTGGGCTCTGATATCCTGATGAAACTTGTTATGAGGGGCCAGACGGTCAGGGGTGTGATTGAGGAATGGGTCCAGTGCATGAACCTCATTCAGAGGGCGACTGTCCATAAAACAGAAATCCGCGGCCATGAATTTATCTGGGCCCAACAATATAATGGCAATGAAAACTATGCCCTGACCGTAATATGCAAATTGTCGCGGATGCGGTTCCTCAGCTGGATTACAGGCAAACCCATTAAAATCAATCACCTTGGTTTTGCCACTGCTAGCCCAAAAAACATGGACTTTCTGGAAAAAGCCATCCCTTCTTGCACTTTCTCCTTTAATAACGAATGGAACAGCGTTTCCTTCGACACCCGCTACCTGGACCTCCCCTCCATCCGCTCGAAGGAAGAATGTTTTGCCCTAGAAAGCCATCTTCCGCGTGACTTTTTCGCCATCCCTCATGAGCAAAACTATTATAGTGAACGGGTAAAAAAGCTGATGGTCGATATGCTCGGCCATAACATGCAGTTCCCGACGGCAGACCATATTGCGCTGCAGCTTGACCTGAGCCCCAAGGCCTTAAGCCGCAGGCTGGCTGAAGAAGGCAACAAGTTTCAAATGATTAAAAACCGGGTCAGGTGCAGCATGGCGAAAAAACAGGTGGGCAGCACCAACCAGCCCTTAAGCAAAATCGCCTTCGAGCTGGGCTTTTCAGAACCTGCTGCCTTCTGGCGCGCCTTCAAAGGCTGGACCGGCACGTCCCCCCAGCTATACAGAAGCCAGAAACAGAGCCTCACTTAAAAACTGGCCTCTCCCGTCCAGTTTCATCAACAATTGCCGTCCGGTTTGATCAATGAAGCCTGTCACTCTTTCCTCTATTCTGAGGCAAAGATATTCACAGACAGGCTTATCAATGAAAAACAGTATCAAAACATGGTGCCTTTGCACCCAGTTCCTTTCCCTGCCTCTTCTTGCAGAGGAAGCTTACTCACCATATGCAAATAATAACTTCCCGGAAAATGTGTATTTTGGGGATACCCACTTACACACCAATCTTTCAGTGGATGCCAACGGCATGGGCAACAAAGTGCTAAGCCCTGATGACGCCTATAATTTTGCCAAAGGTGCCTCAGTTACCATGCATAATGGCCAAACTGTGCGACTTTCCCGCCCGCTGGATTTTCTGGTGGTTTCAGACCATGCCCTTAACATGGGCGTGATGCGCGGCCTGAGCCGAAAGGATCCACTTCTCCTGAACACGGAATTTGGCCAGAGGTGGCTCAAGATCAGCGAAGGCAAACTGATGAACACCAAAACCATTCTGGGTGCCAAAACACAGAAGGACTATGACAAAAAACTCTCTCGCTTTGGCCACGGCGCGGAGGCTGGCTTTTTCTGGAACTCATGGTTGAAAGATGATGTGATAGAGGATGTACCTTTCCGTCAGACCATCTGGTCAGAAGTAACCGCCAATGCAGAGCGCCATAATGCACCGGGACATTTTACCGCCTTTGTAGGATATGAATGGACTTCACCGGGGCAAGCACCCGCAAACCTGCACCGGGTTGTTATCTTTAAGGATGGCAAAACCAGAGCAGATAAAGTTCTTCCCTTCTCTACTCATGATAGCTTGGACCCCGAAAAGCTTTGGGCCTACCTGCAGGGGTATGAACGCCAGACCGGCGGCGAAGTTATGGCCATCCCCCACAACAGCAATGTCAGCAGTGGTGAGATGTTCGCCCTGCAGGATTTTGAAGGTAAGCCGCTCAGCAAAGCTTATGCACAAACGCGCAGCCGCTGGGAGCCTCTGCTAGAGGTTACACAGGTGAAGGGGGACAGTGAAACCCACCCTCTCCTCTCCCCAGATGATGAATTTGCTGATTATGAAACATGGAACAGCTGGGCAGGCCGGAAAAGTGAAGGCATTAAATGGCGCGGTAAGGATATTGGCGGGGAAGGCCAGAAAGACTGGATAGAGGCAAAACAGAAAGAATATGCCCGCTCTGCTCTCAAACTGGGGCTGGCACAACAGGCCAAGCTGGGCGTAAACCCCTTCAAATTTGGCATGATTGGCAGCACAGATAGCCACACAGCCTTATCCACCGCCGCTGAAGATAATTATATGGGCAAATTTTCCGTGGAAGAACCAACCCCCTATCGCACCGATGATGGCGCATGGTGGGGTTGGCAATATGTGGCTTCAGGCTATGCAGCCGTGTGGGCAGAAGAAAATACAAGGGAAAGCCTGTTTGCAGCCATGAAACGTCGCGAAACCTATGCCACCACAGGCCCACGCATGACAGTGCGCTTCTTTGGTGGCTGGGGGTATGAACAGGATGATGCCAACCGGCCTGACCTCGCAAAAATCGGCTATGCGGGCGGCGTGCCCATGGGAGGTGACCTGACCACAGCCCCTAAAGGCAAGGCACCCAATTTCCTTATCCGCGCTGTGAAAGACCCGGATGGTGCAAACCTTGACCGCGTTCAGGTGATTAAAGGCTGGCGTGGCATGGACGGCAAGCTGCGTGAAAAGGTTTACAATGTCGCACTATCAGATGGCCGTAAGGATAAAGGCAAAAGGACCAGGCCCGTTGGTAACACCGTGAATGTAAAGGAAGCCCGTTACACCAACACCATCGGGGATACCGAGTTATCAACAGTTTGGACTGACCCGGATTTTAACGCTGATGAGCTGGCCTTCTATTATGTGCGGGTAATCCAGATACCAACCCCTCGCTGGACAGCCTATGACGCCAAATATTTCGGCACAGATAATATGCCGAAAAAGGCAGAGATGATCACACAGGACAGAGCCTACACCTCCCCTATCTGGTACACGCCTTAACAGGCCTTTCCTGAAAAGAGCTTTTGCCGTAGAATGCTTATCCTGAGGGAGAGCATTCTACATGGCATCTGTGAATAGTGTTTTTGTGCGGGACTACCTGAAAGGCCTGGAAACAAGCCAGTTTGACCTGACATCCCTGCTTAAAAAAGTGGAGATCAGTGAAGAAACCTATAAGTCCCCGAGCGCCACAATTAGCGGCCCTCAGTTTATGCGGCTGTACCGCACAGCAGGCGTACTCGCGGATGATTGTTTCGTCAGGCAAACCCAAAAACCAGTTCCTGTGCGTATTGTACCAGATATTTTAATTAAACTGATCACCCAGTGCAGCACCCTGAAAGAGGCGCTTGAAACATGGGTCTCCAGTGTGAACCTTATTCAAGCTGCCACTGTTCACCGAACAGAAATCAGGGGTAATGAGTTTGTCTGGTACCAACATTATAACAGCTTTGAGAATTATGCTTTAGCCCTTACTTGTGCATTGGCGCGCAACAGTATGTTTAGTTGGCTGATAGGCAAGGAAATCAGGCTCAATCATCTTAGCATGGCAGCAAACCCGCCTGAGAATATTAGCTGCATCCCCAAGGCCATGCCCCATAATTTCGCGAACGGAAGTGAATGGAATATCCTGAGTTTTGATAAGAAATATCTGGCTTATCCTATCATTCGCAAAGCCTCGGATTATCGGGATGTCTTTATCCGCCAAAAACTGGATATCTTCTCATGTCCGGATGAAGAAAAATATTATAGCGAGCGTGTCCAGAAAAACCTGATTGATATGCAGGCCAAGCTGGCTCATCTGCCTACCATCGAGCAGGTTGCAGGCAAGCTGGCGATCAGTTCACGCAGCCTGAGCAGGCGCCTGATGGAAGAAGGCGATGGTTTTCAATCCATTAAAAACAAGGTTCGCAGTGATCTGGCAAAGGTGAAAGTTGCCAAAACAAATGCACCACTGGCAGACATTGCCCATGAGCTGGGCTTTTCCGAGCCCGCGGCCTTCTGGCGCGCCTTTAAAGGGTGGACAGGGACATCGCCCAAAACCTACAGGCAAAAAGCACAGAAGCATCAATAACATTCCTTTTGGCATGTTTTATCAAGCAGGTTGGCAGGCTTGATCAATGCTCCACTATCGTATCTGACATACTCTGGGTGCAGAAAATTTGTATCAAGGGCTAAACGACAATGAAAAACTGTATCAAACTGTGGTGCGCCAGCGTTTCACTGATATCTTTGCCTGTATGGGCTGAGGAAAGCTATTCACCTGCAGCCAACCACGACTATCCTCAAAATGTCTATTTCGGGGATACTCATTTGCACACCAACCTTTCTGTGGATGCAAACGGCATGGGCAATATCAGCCTTGGGCCGGATGATGCCTATCGCTTTGCCAAAGGCGAAGGTGTTAAGGCTCATAACGGAATGACGGCCAAACTAAGCCGACCTCTTGATTTTTTGGTAGTTTCTGACCATGCCGCCAATATGGGCGTGATGCGCGGAGCCAGAAGTGGAGAAAAAAGGCTATTAAAACTGGGCGTAGGGCAAAAATGGCATGAGCAGGTTAGCGCCACCAAAGATATCGCAAAGGATGGCTTCTTCTGGAAGACCTGGCATCAAAACAGAGTGAGAGATAAAGAGTTTCTCTCTTACATATGGCATGAAGTCACAGAAGCTGCAGATAATCATAATGACCCCAACAAATTCACGGCATTTATTGGCTATGAATGGAGTTCGTGGCAACCTCAGGACTATGCGGCCATTCACAGGGTGGTAATCTTCAAGGATTCAGCTCAAAAAGCCAATCAGATCATCCCCTTTTCCAGTATTGACAGCTTAGACCCGGAAAAACTATGGGCTTTCATGGCGGGCTATGAAGAAAAAACCGGCGGCAATGTGCTGGCCATTACTCACAACAGCAATTTAGCTTACGGGCAGATGTTTGCCTTGGAGGATTATGCAGGAAACCCACTTTCCAAAGGCTATGCAGAACTTCGCAGCCGCTGGGAACCTTTGGTGGAAGCAACCCAGTTAAAAGGGGATAGCGAAACCCACCCCTATCTGTCCCCCGATGATGAATTTGCCGACTATGAAACATGGAACAGCTGGCGCGGGCGGGATGTGGGTATGCCACTAACAGAAAAGCAAAAAAAAGATCTGCCTCATGATTATGTACGGTCAGTTTTGAAACTGGGCCTGCAGGAGCAAGCCCGGCTAGGCACAAACCCCTTCAAGGTTGGCATGATCGGCAGCACAGATGCCCATACATCATTTGCCACCGCAGACGAGAATAATTTTTGGGGTAAAATGGTACTGGATAACCCCTCGGCAGAACGAATTAACACTCAGGCCCTGCCATGGGCGCCTAAAGGTAAAAACTGGGAATATGCGGCCTCGGGCTATGCTGCTGTATGGGCAAAGGAGAATACGCGGGAAAGCCTGTTTTCTGCCATGAAGCGGCGTGAGACATACGCGACGACGGGCCCGCGTATGACAGTGCGCTTCTTCGGTGGCTGGGATTATGAAAAGGATGATGCCCTCCGGCCCGGCCTTGCCGATATTGGTTACGCCAAGGGAGTGCCCATGGGCGGTGACTTGACTGCAGCGCCCAACGGTAAAACACCCTCTTTCCTCATCAGAGCGGTGAAAGACCCGGACGGGGCCAATCTCGACCGCATACAAGTAGTAAAAGGCTGGCGCTCTACAGACGGCAAGCTGCATGAGAAGGTGTATAATGTTGCACTTTCAGATGACCGCAAGGATAAAGGCAAGAGGACCAGACCCGTTGGTAACACTGTGAATGTAAAGGATGCCACTTACACGAACAGCATCGGAGATTCCGAGCTTTCCACCACATGGACAGACCCGGATTTCAACGCCGATGAACTGGCTTTCTATTATGTACGGGTGCTGGAAATCCCCACACCGCGCTGGGCAGCCTATGATATAAAACGTTTTAACATCAAGGAATTACCAGACAATACGGAAGTAATCACTCAGGAAAGAGCCTACACTTCCCCTATCTGGTACACCCCCTAGGGCCTGTTAAGGTTTCTATGGAGTAGAGGCGCCTGTCTCTACTCCTTCAGATCACAGCTAATATAAGTTTGTTTTATAGTCCTTATCCAGGCTCTTCTGCACCAGGCCAGGTATAGACAACAAACTGCCCGTCAACTTAGCCCCCAGTCCTTTGGATTTGTTCAACTTAACATGCGTCAAAACCATTTGAGCAACATTTATATCCTCGGCACAGGCCCCCGCTGGCCAAAGAGCAGCACGAGCCAAAGCCCCACTCCTGCACAAACGGATATCTGGCTCACTGATACAAGTCACAAGCTTGGGTATTTTGTCCTGCACGATGAAACGGGCACAAGCATCTGCATCAGTCGTCATATGAGCCCGTCCCTCTATATAAACAACAGCCTCACATCCGGGAACAAGCAGCGCACAGGCTATTCGGGGCTGGGTCAGTATATTACGGAAACTGTCAGCCCGGCGGTTACCTGGCCTGTCTGCAAACCAGATGTTATCTCCGATTAACTGTGCCAAGCCGCCCTGTGGGTCACCTTTCGGGCTAACATCTGTCTGCCCGTCCGCATCACTTGTTGCGAGCAGCATGAAACTGCTCTGCCTGACAAGATCGGCAGGCTCGCTGGGGATAAAACCCTGAGGAGCTGCCTCCCAAAAACCTGAGCGAATAAAGGCTTTGGCACAATGAATATAACATTCCTGCACCAAAACCTTGATAGTGCCATCTTGAATATCTTCCACCCTGCCATTGATACGCAAAGTTTCCCGAACACCGGGAAGCAGTGAGAGAGAACCAAAGCCCATACCCGCTGTAGCCAATGAGGGATCATCAAGCAGGGCCGCAGGGAAGGTTAAATATCGCTTATCTCCTTTAAGGAAACCTGCACCACCTCCTCCCAAGGTGATATGCACCCCCGTCTCTGCACCAAAGGCCGCAATTATCAAAGGAGAAAAAGAGAGCCACCGCAGTGCATTCTCATCCAGATGATCAATGACCTTCAGCTTTGCAGGGGCTGGCGTTTTGCCAATACAGGCTTCTAGTGAGGCAATGGTGTTAACCAAACACTCTGGCGATGCCAATAAATCAGAAACTGTTTTTCTATCCACCATCCATGCCTCATTTATCAGCCAATTAGGAGAAGATCACAGCCTTCCCCATATCATGGCCTAACGGGCTCATAATCGCAAGAGTTCTGCATTGCCACCTGTTGCTGTTGTATTGACAGTGCGCACCCGTTCCGTTGCAAAGCGATACAGATAGAGCGGACCGCCAGCCTTTGGCCCCGTACCAGAAAGCCCTTGCCCTCCAAAAGGTTGAGACCCCACAACAGCCCCTACCATATTACGATTGATGTAAGCATTGCCTGCAAGGCTATGGGCAAACACTGTATCTGCTGTTTTATAGAGACGGCTGTGTACCCCAACTGTCAGGCCAAAGCCTGTGGCTTCCAACTCATCCAGACAAGCCACCAGTTCAGACGCTTTATACCGAACAACATGAAGAATGGGGCCAAAATGCTCTTGCTGCAGTTCTGACGCGCTGCCAATTTCAAACATATGCGGGTAAACAAAGGTGCCCGCATCTGTCTCTTCGGTTGCCTTCACACGGTGTAGCAAACAACCCCGGTCTTTCAGGTCCTGAATATGGTCCTCCAGCCTGCCTTCGGCGGCCTCGTCAATCACAGGACCCACGTCTGTGGCGAAATCAGCGGGGTTGCCCACAGTGAGGGCATCCATGGCCCCTTTGATCATGCCAATCACCTGATCGGCAATATCGGCCTGAAGATAAAGCACCCTCAAAGCAGAACAACGCTGCCCTGCTGAATGGAAAGCAGAGCGGATCACATCATCCACCACCTGTTCAGGCAGAGCGGTAGAATCAACAAACATAGCATTTTGACCACCGGTTTCTGCAATCAATGGAATAATCGGCCCTTCCTTGGAGGCAACCGTGCGCGCAATCATCTTGGCAGTAGCTGTGGAGCCTGTAAATGCGACCCCCGCAATGTTAGGGTTCACGGTAAGGGCAGCGCCCACCATGGCGCCAGAGCCAGGCAACAGATGAAGCACCTCACCGGGCACACCGCTTTCATGCAATATTTTCACAGCTTCCGCCGCCACAATGGGTGTCTGGTCGGCAGGCTTTGCCAACACGGCATTCCCGGCAGCAAGTGCAGCAACAACCTGCCCCATGAAAATCGCGAGCGGAAAGTTCCATGGGCTAATGCATACAAAGGCCCCCCTGCCATGCAGGCTGTAGAAGTTATCTTCCCCTGTTGGCCCAGGCAGCTTTTTCGCGCCAGTAAATTCACGTCGGGCCTGCTCTGCATAGAAACGGCAAAAATCAACAGCTTCCCTGATCTCCGCTTCCGCATCAGCATAGTTTTTACCGGCCTCTCGGGTTAACATTGCCCTTAAAAGGCCGTGGCGCTGCTCCAGCAGGTCTGCTGCCTTTTCAAGAATATCCGCCCGCGCAGCCCCACCAATAGCATCCCATGCCTTATAGCTATCACAAGCCGCCTGAATGGCATTTTCTACGTCGTCACCGTAGGATTCCATCACATAGCCTACCACATTGGCGCGGTTTGCCGGGTTTCGAACGGGCTTCTTGCCATGCTCTTTCATCACCCCATTCACAATGGGGCCAGCAAGCCACTTGGTGCTAGCGTAATCAGAAACAATACCAGAGAACTGCTCGATGGTAGCAGGTTCATCCAGATCATAACCCTGGGCGTTTCTGCGGTTGGGCCCAAACAGAGCAGCCGGGACGGCAATACCGGGATGCTGAATAACCTCAAGCTTGGCTACTTCTGCAACAGGGTCTGCAACTAATGTATCAAGTGGTTCCCGCGCGTCCAGAAAACGGTTCACGAACGACGAGTTTGCCCCATTCTCCAGAAGACGTCGCACCAGATAGGCCAGCAAATCCTTGTGGGCACCAACAGGGGCATACACTCGCACCCGAGGAAATTTCTCATATTTCTGCCGCGCCACCTTATAAAGAAGCGCCCCCATACCGTGCAGGCGCTGAAACTCAAAATCATGGTTTTCTGCCTCTTCTGCCATTTCCATAACAGCAGCAATGGTTGTGGCATTATGGGTGGCAAACTGCGGGAATATATAATCCTGATGAGCCAAAGCCTTTTTCGCACACACCAGATATGAGAGATCTGTGCTGCACTTACGGGTGAAAACGGGAAAACCATTAAGGCCTTTTTCCTGTGCAATTTTGATCTCTGCGTCCCAGTATGCCCCTTTTACAAAGCGGATCATAAACCGGCGCTCTGCTGCTTTTGCCACAGCGATGACCCAATCCAGCACAGGAACAGCGCGCTTTGAATAACATTGCAAGGCAAAGCCCAACCCCGCCCAGTCCCTTAGGTCTACATCTTTCGCAAGTGCCTCAATGAGATCCAGAGAAAACTCCAGGCGCGCTGCCTCTTCAGCATCAACGGTCAGGTGGATATCTACCTCTTTAGCCTTCAGGGCCAAAGCTTTTATCTTCTCAAAAAGCTCCTCCTGAACCTGTGGCTGCTTCTTCGCTTCATATCGAGGATGTAGGGCCGAAAGCTTAATGGAGATACCATTGCTATTGTAAGGATTCTTGGCTTTCTTTGCACCTAAGGCCTCAATGGCACCCATATAAGCATCAAAATGGCGATCCGCATCAGCGTAAGTGCGCGCGCCCTCACCCAGCATATCAAAAGAATAAAGCTCATCTTTGTTGCTGGCTGCGCGGCTGAGACCCTCCTTAATGGTGCGGCCCATTACAAACTCTCGCGCCATTATATAAATGGCCTGCTTGATCGCCTTTCTGATGATCGGTTCCCCCGTCCGGGCGATCAAACTATCCAGCCAGTCATCAGTATTTTTAACGATTTTGCTATCAAGCTTGATGGTTTTCCCCGTCAGCATCAGGGCCCATGTAGCCGCGTTCACAAAAACAGAATGGGAATGCCCCTTATGCAGAGCCCAATCACCGCTGTGAATTTTCTCTGAAATCAGACTATCAATTGTTTTGCTGTCGGGCACACGCAAGAGCGCCTCAGCGAGACACATCAAAGCAACACCTTCCTGATTGGAAAGGCCAAATTCCTGAAGGAATAAATCAAGGATGCTATGATCTTTTTTGCGTTCCCTGCATATTTGAACCAAAGCTCCAGCGGCTTCCGTATAACGGTTACGCATGGCATCAGAATCACTAAAAACCTCACAGAGGCTTTTAACAACAGCAGCCTCTTCCAGAGCCCCTGCTTGTCTGATTGCGCCCCTCAGCTCGGAAACATCTTCAACACATGGCTCAACATTTACATTCATCACACAACACCCTCATTGGCATCTCTATTGCTCCGACTATATCTCATTATGTAACGAATTATTCTCCAAATTTTGCAAATATGTGATATATAATATCGCACAAAGGCACTTATGTAGGTATATATACAATGAACAAGCCACCCAAACTGGACAAAATTGACCTGAACATACTCTCCATTCTTCAGGAGGAAGGACGAATTTCCAACGTTAACCTTGCAGCAAAAGTCAACCTTAGCCCCACCCCTTGCCTGGAGCGCGTGCGTCGGCTGGAAGAAAGCGGTTATATCGAGCAATATTTTGCCCGTGTTTCTGCCCCCAAAATGGGGCTTAACCTGCTTGCCTATATTGAAGTCAATCTATCCAATACTACAGCCGCAGCACTTGATGCCTTTGCTGATACTGTCAAACATATTCCTGAAATTCAAGAGTGCCACATGATTTCAGGTGGCTGCGATTATATCCTTAAGATACGAGTGGCAGATATGACAGCGTTTCGCGACTTTCTCGGAGAGAGGTTCTCTCTCCTCCCTCATGTAGATAAGACCCGCACCTACATGGTGATGGAAGAAGTAAAAACCACACATGCCCTGAAAATCTCCTGATATTCCGCACCTTTCAGTATAGTTTTATTTTGCAATTATAACTTGTTTAAATATCCAAATGGACTTAGTTTTATAGCAACCAACAGATTCGCTTCAGATAGCAAGTGGGGGATTATCTATGCGCTTAGCTGCTTTAAGGTCCGTTGTGATGGCATCATGCCTGTTTATGGCAGCCTGTACTGATATACCCAAAGAAGCCCCTCAGCTTTCTTATACCATCGGGCAAGATATTGCCGCCATGCAGGCTTCCCATAGAACATTGACCCAAACCCTATTTAAAGAACTAAAGCAGCGCCGCATCGATTATGTGGATAATGTCTGGACTCCTCTTTTCGTGAAAAAATTTGTTGCCAATGGTCGGCTGAAAGATATAGCGGCAGGCACCACTGTCTGGGATGATGCACAGCAGAAATTTTTAGCCCCAAGCCAAAACTCCGCTGAAGCCGAAACACAACTTGTGAATTCTGTCGTGTTTTGGGGAGATGCGGCTGTTAAGCAAATAGCCAAGAAAAAACAGGACCTTCTGCAACCTCTTGACGAGAAAGAGCAGCAGTTGCTTTCAGAAATAGACCAAGGTTATGCGCGTATTCTTGCCGCCAATGCACAAGTTACAGCTTTGCTGACCACCCTGTCTGATGTGCAGGAAATGAATGATCAGCTTCTCTCTTCAATAGGCTTGGGCGACCTCAGAGAGAAAATCGTCAGTGATCTGTCCAACATTTCCAATTGGGCTAACGCATCACTCACAAAAGTTCGGGAAGCCGACGCAAAAGTACTGAACCTTAAAAAAGCAATAGGAGATCTGTAATGCCCGGTATGGAAGATTTGGCCCAGTCCACAGCAGATGAAACAGATGCAGCCCTGAAAGACCAGGAAACAGCTTTGCTGGCCAGCACCAACCTTGATTGGAACAGCCTTAGCCCACAGCTTACGGATCAGGAAAGCTTCAATAAACTGATGGCAGCTGTTAGAGAAGCGCAAGAAAAGAATGAAAGTGTTGCCCAGCTGCGCGCTCGCATCACATCGCTTGGCAAAGGTGTGATTGAAACAGCAAAAAAGGTAGCTGCCATTCTAAGCTAACCGCTTGCCAGACTTTCTTATGAGTAGAGAAAACAAAGAAAAGGCAGCTTCCCTTTAATTCAGCTGCCTAATTTGATCTGTACTAATTTTTTCAAGGCTTAGTGTCGGGCTTTTAATGGTTTCCCTATCAATGCCCGTGGCCGCATCCATTTCCAATACACGATGAACATCCAACGCCTCGATATGAACATCATGATCGCGTAATAATCGTTGTGCTTTGGCGGAAAGCTGATTCAAGTCCAGAATACGAGGGGCTGGAATAACCAGTATGTCAGAAATATCCATGCCACAACTGCCCCATTTGTCAGAAAAAGACTGATTGTAACAATCAAAGGGTTTCATATACCCGACGAGTACAACACCGCCCATAGCGCGCGCTTCAGAAAAGGGTAATACAAGTGTTTCCATCTGGGTGCTGCAGTCACCATCCACATAGAAACTACCTGATCGGATAAGACCACAGCTCTGAACTAACGCCATGGAATAAAGCTCTTCCAGCATGGCCGCCTGCTCAGGGTCCCGAAATTTGTCGGCATAGGCCTGCCCTGTCATACCTCGCCCCATCGCCTCTTCGATGGCAGAGCCAACCAGACGATAGCGCAGGGAACCGTCGGGCCCCATCTCCAGGATGAACATCCACGGCAATAAAGATGTTAGCTTGCGTAATTCCAGGTTACTCCGATCAGGAATAATCCGGCCACCTCCGAGAGAACACCAATAGCGCAAGAACTGACAGGCTTCAGACCCTAACAAAAAAGATCCCCATTCGTAATACTACCTTAAATTACGACCATAGTAACACCACGAATACTTAACAGCAATACTTTAACGCGCACTGTAATAAACTATATTTACTTCACTCTTTAGATAAAAGTTAACAAAAAATTAACCCTGTTACACTGTAAAATGAAATGGCTTTTTCCCACCGATAGCTGCCACAGACATAAGGCCACCCTCTAAAACCTGCTCAGCTATAAGCTGAATATCAGAGATGGCTACACTTTCTATATTGGTAATAATCTCATCCATAGGAATAATTCGGTCAAAAACCAGAAGTTGTCTGCCGAGTTGTTCCATCCGGCTACTGGTGGCTTCCAGCCCCATCATGAGCCCAGCTTTTAATTGTGCGGATGCCGTGGCAAACTCACTATCAGAAATGCCCTCTTTAAGGGTTTTCATTTCAGACAGAATAACCGAAACCATGTCTTCTGCCAGCTCTGGCCCTGTCGCGGCATAAACGCCAAGAACACCAGATTCTCTATAGCAATTCACAAAACTATAGACACTGTAAGCAAGCCCCCGGTTCTCACGAATTTCCTGAAAAAGCCGAGAAGACATGCCCCCACCCAAAATCATGGAATAGAGCTGCATAGGGTAATAGCGGGCATCGTGAAAAGAACAAGAGGGCCATGCCAGGGTAACATGGGCCTGTTCCAGTTTTCTGGTATCGAAATATTGATCTTTTGTATAAACGGCTTGATCGGGTTGGTGGCGCTCACCAGGACGCAGGCCCGCGAACTTCTGCTCCACAATTTTCAACAACTCTGTATGGTCCACATTGCCCACAGCAGAAACCACCATATTGGCGGCTGTATAGTTATGGATTAAGTAATCATGTAAGTCAGCCCGTGTATAAGATCGCACTGTCTCTGTCGTACCAAGAATAGACCGCCCTAAAGGCTGACCTTTAAAACAGGCTTCTTGAAGATAATCAAAAATAACATCATCCGGTGTATCCTGTGTCTGGCCAATTTCCTGAATGATAACCTCTTTTTCTCTCTGCAGTTCTTTCTCTTCAAAGACGCTGTTTAAGAGAATGTCAGAAAGAATATCAATCGCAAGAGACAAATCGTCCTTCAGCACTCTGGCATAATAGGTTGTATGCTCTCGGCTGGTATAGGCATTCAGATAGCCACCCACAGCCTCTATTTCACAAGCAATGTCACGAGCAGAGCGATGGGTGGTACCCTTGAAAAGCATATGTTCAAGGCAGTGGGTGATGCCGTTGAGTTCCGGGCTCTCATGGCGAGAGCCAACATCAACCCAAACCCCGACAGAGACTGTTTGCAGCTGAGGACGGTTTTCACTTACAACACGCAGGCCGTTATCCAGCCGGGTTAAGTGGACGCTCAACGCCAGCCCCCCTCCCTAATTCTTTTCTGCAGCAGGTCTTTATCATTCGCAAGTGTGATGAAGCGCTCGTCCCGCGTCAGAAGGTCTGCCATATGAGGTGGCAGCACTGGGTCAACACCAGTAGCCTCCTGCACAGCAGCGCCAAATTTGGCAGGGTGCGCCGTGGAAAGCGTTACATGAGGCACACTGTCTTTTTCGGGCAGGCAGTCGATAGCCGCCTGAATACCCACAGCCGTGTGTGGGTCAGCCACATAACCTGAAGCTGCATAAACATCTGCCATGCACTTTTTTGTGGCTTCATCATCCACGCGCTCAGCACTAAAAAGTGCTTTTGCATTGGAAAGCCCCGGTTCCTCGATAGTGAAGCCGCCTTTGCCAGCCAGATCATCCATATAACCCTGCACCGTTTCACTTTTACGGCCGGAAAGGTCAAACAGATAGCGTTCAAAATTGCTGGAAATCTGGATATCCATGCTGGGTGACAGAGTAGAGAAAACCTCACCGCGCTCATAACGACCTGTCTCTAGTGCACGCGCCAGAATATCATTTTTGTTGGTGGCAATCACCAAGCGCTCTATCGGCAGGCCCATACAGCGAGCAATATAGCCGGCAAAAATATCACCAAAGTTACCCGTTGGCACGCTATAGGATACAGCCCGTTCAGGAGCACCCAGCGCCACAGCGGATGAGAAATAATAAACAATCTGCGCCATAACACGGGCCCAGTTAATGGAATTCACCGCAGTCAGGCTGACTTCATCCCGGAAAGCAAGATCATTAAAACAGGCTTTCACAAGCGCCTGACAATCATCAAAATTACCATCGACTGCAATGTTCACCACATTCTCTTCAAGCACCGTTGTCATCTGGCGGCGCTGCACCTCGGAAACACGCCCCTTGGGATGCAGCATAAAGATGGTGATATTCTCGCGACCCCGGCACGCCTCAATAGCAGCAGAGCCAGTGTCCCCAGAGGTCGCGCCAAGGATCGTCAGCTTCTGCCCGCGCTTTGAGGTGAAATGATCAAAGAAGCGACCAAGAAGCTGCAAGGCAAAATCTTTAAAGGCTAGCGTCGGACCATGAAATAATTCCAGGAGCCAGTTATTCTCATCAAGCTGAACAAGCGGTGCCACAGCAGGGTGCCGAAAAGCATCACCATAAGTGGTATCCAGCATGGTTTTCAATTCCGTGTCTGTCAGGCAGCCTGCGACAAATGGCTTAATGACCTTAAAAGCAATTTCTGCATAAGAAAGCCCCCGCATGGCGCGAATATCATCTGCGCTAAAGCCTGGTATTTCCTCCGGCACATAAAGGCCGCCATCACGGGCAAGACCTGCCATTGTTACACCTTCAAAATCCAGCGTTTCAGCTTGTCCACGGGTAGAAATATATTTCACGGTTCTCTCACCAGCTCTGAAGTAAATTGAGGCGACAGTCATAGGGTGTGATAGCACAGGATGCAAGCGTTTCCCACTGTATGTGTCGCTATCTGGCTTCGCTTTTTCGCTCTCTGAAGCCAAAGACCACATAAACACCAATAAGTGCCGCCGCCAGGCCAAACCATGTCAGCGCATATTCCAGATGGTCATTAGGGATATCCACCCGCACCTGCCCCCCTTGCGGCAAATTATCGGCGGTGCCGACATGGTCTGCAAAAAGGCGAAAGGGGTAATAACCGGGTTGAGGCAGGCCATATGCAGCAGCCATCTCATCCACATTCGCTGTAAACCAGTTGCCCTTCTCAGCATCATTAGGTGGCGCCATGCTACCCGGCTCTGCACTAGATCTGATAACACCAGATAACTGCTTGGGCAAAGAAGTCGGCAACTCGAAGCTTTCCCGCAGATGTGCAGGCACCCAGCCCAAGTTTACCAACAGAGCTTTTCCCTTATCCACGTGGTAAGGCAAATAAAGGTGATACCCGGATTTACCCTTTAAGTTTGTTGCAAAAACCATAAGAGGCTGACGGCTTAGTGCCTCGCCTGAAAAGCTGACACGGCGATACTCCATGGCGTCACTATCTGTGTGTGCCAGCAAATCGTTAAGTGGCATGGGAGCACTCGCAAGGCCAGCCTCAACACGATCCAGCAGGGCTGTCTTAGGGCCAATCTTACGGGCCTGCCATGTGCCGAGGGACAGGAGAATAGCAAGGCACACAATAACAAAAATGGTAAGTGGCCAGCCTGGCGTAAATGTACGATTAAGGCTTGTCATCACCTTCCATCCGCCCCTCACGGGCATCATGATGAAACTGCAGCGCCACCAGGGTTGCCTTGAATACTCGCAACATCCAGAAACTGCCCACCAGAATGAACGTAAATAAAATAGCAGCAATCAGACCTTTGGGTATGTCAGTCACAGCGTAAAGCAGAAAACCAATCAGGGCACAGAGTGTGCCCATGATAAAAATCACGAAAACCTGAGCACCATCACCAGGGTCCGCCGCTGAGAGATCAAAACCGCAAATACCGCATTTGTCACAGACATCCAGATCAAATGTGGCTTTGAACAGAGGTCCTTTGCCACAAGAAGGGCAAGCACAGGAAAGCCCTGCCTTATAAGGAGAAACCGACCGGGGCTCATCGCCCCGATCGGTTTTCATTTCATCGTTTTTCTGCGATGAGGTCATGTCTTATTGGCCACCCCAGATATAAACGCAGAAGAACAGGAACAGCCACACAACGTCAACGAAGTGCCAGTACCAGGCTGCTGCTTCGAAACCGAAGTGATGATCTGGCTTGAAGTGGCCCCGGTAAACACGGCCCAAGCATACAGCCAGGAAGATGGTTCCTACCAGCACATGGAAGCCGTGGAAACCTGTCGCCATATAGAATGTGGCACCGTAAATGTTGCCAGAGAAACCAAAAGCAGCATGGCTATACTCATAAGCCTGAACACAGGTGAAGAAAGCACCAAGAATAACAGTCAGCCACAGACCTTTTTTCACACCCTTACGGTCACCGTGCAGCATGGCATGGTGCGCCCATGTCACTGTTGTACCAGACAGAAGCAGGATCAAGGTGTTCATGAAAGGCAGGTGCCAAGGGTCAAATGTTTCGATGCCTTCTGGTGGCCAAACAGCCTCATTACCCAGGACATCCCAAAGCGCCGCAGGGCTGATGTGCAGCAGCGGATAAAGAGATGCATTAAAGAATGCCCAGAACCATGCCACAAAGAACATCACTTCAGAAGCAATGAACAGGATCATGCCATAGCGTAGGCCGATACGCACAACCGGAGTATGATCGCCAGTTTCACCTTCGCGAACAACATCAGACCACCAGGCAAACATAGTGTAGAGCACACCAAGGAAACCTGCCCCAAAGAACCATGTTCCAAAAACCTTACCTTCAAAACCGAACAATGTGGCATCTGGCTTCATTGAAAAGACAGCACCCACCAGCATGGTCAGAACCATCAATGACCCAAAGGCCGGCCAGGGGCTGGGATTGACCAGATGGTAATCATGTTTCACATCACCTGCCATAAATTTTCTCCTAACAAGCGCCGGGCACCCGGCTTCCTTTTTCTAGTCTTTATTATCAAAAGCAGTAATCCTGCTCGCATCATCCGCCACAAAAAATGTATAAGAGAGTGTTACTTCACTCACTTCATCCAGATTACTATCGTCCGCAATTTCCGGGTCTATATAATATAGAACCGGCATTTTCGCCCTCTCGCCTGGCTGCAGCACCTGCTCGGTAAAACAGAAGCACTCGGTTTTGACGAAATACAGGCTCGCTTCCGGCGGCGTGACATTGAAAATCGCACGGCCGACAATGGCCTGTTCCGTCGGGTTCCCCGCGAGGTACATGGCCTCGCTCATTTCGCCCAGGGTGACCGTCATCGATTTGTCCACGGCCTCGAAGTCCCACGGGAGCCCGGAATTCACGGTGGCGTCGAAGCGGATTCTGACTTGCCGGTC